>NZ_JAYGHR010000063.1:146318-189037 GCF_034932365.1 Limnoraphis robusta BA-68 BA1
TAAACTTCCATTACTTGGTTCAGTAATTAAAGTAGCCGTGAGTTCATCGCCATCATCATCGATATCATTGCTAATAATTCCCTCCGTTAGATTAACCGTTAAAACAGTTTCAAAAGGAGTTGTGTAATCATCGTTGTCCGCAACCGGAGGACTATTGAGTTGAGATGCTGTATCGGCTAAATTTAAAGTAATTTGACTCGCATTCGCATCAATACTATAAGCGTCGTTTTCTACCAAAAAAAATGTCGTCTCTTCTACGCCAATATCATTATTTCGGTTAAAATTTGGATCGTTAGGTGGGAGATCGTCGTCATCAAAAATAGGTAAGATAATTGTGGCAGTGTTATCAAGAATTCTAAAATCAAATCCGCTATTGTCAGCATTTCCTCTAATAATTTGACCTCCAGTAACTTCGGGAGGAGGTATCAAAATATTAAAGTCACCCAAAGCAAAGGGAATGTCGTTATCGAGAGTGATGACAACTCCATCATCGGGAATTTCTCCCTCAACGTTAAAGGTAATGGTGGTTGCGCTTCCTTCATCTTCAATTAAAATTGATGGGTCAGCCGTGATACCGATTGTGATAGCCATTTTTCAAATTCCGTTGCGTTATTGAATCAAACCTGTCAGAATAGATTAGCTCTAGCTGAGAATGAGTAGCAACAGTAGAATAGCATGATTCAGAACGATTGAGTCGATATCTCGATAAAATTCCAATTTCGGGACACTTGAAATTTTAATTTCGAGTATCCTATGAGTTTGTCTGTCTGAATTTACCCAGAGACCCAATTTATGACTGGAACTTAAACTTTTATAAATATTTTTATAACAGAAAATCCAGTTCTATAATTTCAAAGCCACTAATTTTCAAAGCCACTAATTTTATGAGAACGTTTACTATTCTTTGGTTTGGACAGTTAGTTTCAGCAATTGGTAGCACCATGACCTATTTTGCCAGTGTTATCTGGATGTGGTCATTGAGTGAATCGGCGACAACGTTATCTCTAGGTGGCTTTTTTGGAATTGCTACTAGCCTTGTTTTAACGCTGTTTTCTGGGATTATTGTAGATCGGGTAAACCGTAAAATTTTAATTTTAATTGCGGATTTAGTTGCAGGTTTATCAACAGTTATTTTATTATTCTTGGCTTTAACAAATAGCTTAGAAATTTGGCATCTTTATATTGCGATTGCGATTAATACTCCCTTTAATCAAATTCAAATTTTAGCTTATCAAGCCTCAATTTCTCTGTTAGTTTCTCCCCAACATTATACTCGCGCAACCAGTATGGGAGCCGCTCTCAATTATGGTTCAAGTATTCTCGCTCCGGCTTTAGCAGGAATATTTTATCCAGTCATTGGATTAGTTGGAATTTTGATCATTGATATTTTAACTTTTATCGTTGCGATCGCCACTTTACTACTGACAGTTATTCCTCAACCTCAACCCTCTAATTCTAACAATGTATCTGAACAAACGATTGGGAAACAAATCACCTTTGGATTTTCCTATGTTTGGCCGAAATCGGGTTTATTAGCATTATTAACAGTTACAACTTTATTTGGATTTGCTCACGATATTGGCGCTGCGATTTATGAACCAATGATATTAGCGCGGAGTGGTGGAGATAGCAATATATTAGGATTTGCTGCATCTGCGGCAGGTGCAGGAGGAATTACAGGTGCGATTATTGTTACCATTTGGGGAGGCACAAAACGCCGAATTAATGGGGTATTATTGGCGATGTTGGGAGCAGGAATCAGTAAAACAATATTTGGTTTAGGTGAAACCGCTTTTGTTTGGATTCCTGCCCAATTTTGTTCTTCGTTAAATTTTCCCTTAATGGGAAGTTCAGATACTTCGATTTGGTTAACTCAAGTTTCACCTGATATTCAAGGACGAATTTTAGCCATGCGATCGCTCATGCGTCAAAGTGTTTCTGCTATTGCGTATTTAATAGCAGGGCCTTTAGCAGACTATATCTTTGAACCCGCAATGCAGCCCGGAGGCATTTTATCACCCTTTTTTAGCCCTATATTTGGCAGTGAAAAAGGAGCAGGAATCGCCCTTTTATATGTTATGAGTTCGGTGGGATTATTGCTGCTTGGATTTTGGGGATTTCAATTAAAACCGTTGAAAACGGTTGAAAAAGAAGTTAGTTCACTTTCAGCAAACGGCTAACTTGGTATTGTTCGACAGCTTTGGGTTTAACCTGTTCACCGGATCTCAGTAAACTGAGAACTTTTCCACTCAATTTAACTCTCGCTGTGTAAGCGCCTTGAACTGTATCTTCTGGGGAATTGTATTCAATAATAACATCAACCCAAGTCGCCTTTTGTTCAAGTTTTTTTCGTAAAATTTTAGCTTGAGGGAGAGGAATAAATCGTAAAATCTGTTTCAAAATGTAGATAAAAATACCACCTTGATCTTGAGCAATAACACGACCTGATTTATGATAATTTAACCAATTCCAACCTTCTTTATCCCAGATTTCTCGTTCGGCTATTTGAGCAAATTTGACCAAACCAGACCATCCCCGATAATAGGGTTTTAAATCTACTAAATTTCCTTCTTGATGAATGAGTAAATCGAGGATATCAGACTCTAAATGACCCCAAAACCGACCCGAAGGAAAATCAATTAAAGTCGGTGCGAATTGATGACCCCCAAAATGATTCGTTTGCCAAATTCTGACTTTATTTCGAGAATTAGCAGCATAGTTTTGACGGAGTTCTTGATAAAGCGGATAACCAAACCGACCACAAGCCCGATCCACTTGAGTATGAGTACAAACTAAAATCTCTCGAATATCTTGAGTATTTTGGCGATAGTGTTCAAATTTTTCTAACTTCTGAGGTTGAATTAACAGTGCATGAATCACTGAACTAAGTTCATCTTCAGGAAACAGATATTCCTGTTTTTCAAACTCAGAAAATAATACAGTTGAACGACAGTAATGAAAAATCCTAACATAACCCGGTTTAGAATAGTCTTCATCGGGAACAACTAACAGGGGTCTTAGCATAATTTTAGGGTTGAGCTGTTCCCACTGTTTCAACGCTTCAACAATAGGCTGAAGCCTAGAATTATTTTTCCAGGGGTTACTTGTCCAAGGCTGAGGAACTTCTACAATTAACCATTGTTCAACGGTGGGTGCAGTACCAATCGGATCGGCTCCATTCGCTTTAGAAAAAACGTTACAATAGCTGCATTCGGTTTGATTTTCTACCAGTTCTGATGTGATCATAATCTTTAATTCTCTAAATTGTAGTTAGTTAAAGTCAGTTAGTCCGTTAAAGTCAGAGGTTGAAACCTCGGCCTAATTTTAAAGTCCTCTGAATAGGACTAAGAATTAAAAGTTGAGTCGGTTCAAACCGACTTTGCCTATTAGACGGGGACTTTAGTCCCTGGCGTAAAACCGATTTAATTTGAGTTTTGTTCACTTTTGACAAAAAGGAGTTAGTCCGTTCAAGTAAAAGAGTTTTAAACTTTTTCCTATTACACGAGGACTTTAGTCCCTGGCGTAAAACCGATTTAATTTGAGCTTTGTTCACTTTTGACAAGAGGAGTAGCATAATCAATTGAGTCTTGATTTTTTTTCAGCATATATATCGCTACAGTTGCAGCTAAACTATACAAACTGACTAACATTAAAATTGCAAATTCTTCAAAAATCCATTCAAAACCAAGTCCTTCTCCTAGCCAAAATGTACCTAACGCCGTGAGTAAAATTCCGGCACAAAGTTTAATTAAAACTTCAGGAAGCTTGAGTAAATATTGATGGAGTAATGTAACTAAACCCAGGGAGAAAACTAGGGCTAAAATAGTAGCACTGATTGCTTCTTTCCACGCCGCAGAAGCCAAGCCTAATGTTGTCACAATAATGGCGACTTCTAAGCCTTCTAAAGCCGCACTTTTTGCCATGATCATAAAGTTCAAGGGACTAAAACCTTGCGGTTCCGTTTCTATGGAAATTCCTTCAGCTTCTAGGGGATCATCACTCATCCAGCCTGCGCGTTTTCCTTTGGCTTGTCGCAAAACGGACTTTTTCACCCATCCCCAACCAAACCAGATGAGTAAACTACCGATAAGAATTTGCAATAAATACAAGGGAATCAACTGCAAACTGCTACCCAGAGCGATCGCTACGACAGCAACTCCAGTCAACCCGGCGACAGTTCCCCAGATCGCCTCTCGTGCATAGCCGGAACGGGCGATCGCATAAGCAATCGCTGCCGTTTCCAAGAACTCAACACTGGCACTCCCCGCCGCCGCTAAAAAGATACTCCAGTTCATCTTGTTTACAATTATTCTCAATATAGCTATGGTATTATACAGGGAGATTGGTCAAAAAACCAGATTTCGCTGAATTTTTCTGCTTGACCTTTTTTGAGAGTTAATCTGTATAGCACTCTAGCATTGGAAATTTCTTGTGTTGAAACGCTTTTCATCAATAAAATTAGGTGGATTCAAATTCGCTGCTTTGCCCAGATTGTCGCCCTCATCGTCCTGGAGGGAGTCGCTAAACAGCAATTGACCACTCTGACTACGACCATCCTCTGTTGTAAAGGCTTTCAAACATGACAACAATACAAAACTTTAATCATTGGCTGACTTGTCCTCAACCGAATCCCAAAGCAAAATTACGCTTATTTTGTTTTCATTATGCTGGCGGCGGAGCGTTAATTTTTCGCAACTGGTCAGCTTATTTTTCTCCCAATATCGAACTCTGTGCGGTTGAACTTCCGGGGCGAGGAAAACGTCTGCGTGAACCGCCCTATACTCAACTTAAACCTCTCATAGAAGCGTTAACTTTAGCTATTCATTCTTATTTAGATAAACCGTTTGTTTTCTTGGGTCATAGTATGGGCGGGTTAGTTAGTTTTGAATTAGCGCGTCAACTACGTCGAGAATATGGTCTTAGTCCCCAACATTTGTTTGTTTCGGGGTGTCGTGCGCCGCAAATTCCTGATCCAGCTCCCCCCATTCATCAGTTATCAAATCCTGAGTTTATCGAAGAATTACGGCGTTTCAATGGTACCCCAGAAGCCGTTTTACAAAATCAAGAGTTAATGGATTTATTATTACCCTGTTTACGGGCAGATTTTGCAGTTTTAGAAACCTATACCTATCAGTCAGAACCCCCATTAACCTGTGATATTACAGCATTCTATGGTTTAGAAGATCAACAAGTGAGTCAAGCCGAGATGCAAGCTTGGGAACAGCAAACAACGGCTAATTTCTGCTTTAAAACCTTGCCCGGAGATCACTTCTTTCTGCATTCTCATCAATCTGTTTTAACTGAGTTCATTAACCTGAGAATGAATCAGATATTAAGAGGGTTAGTTCGATTATAAACGATTTACAAAGGGCGGGTTCATATCAGTTTTTGCAGAGAACACATATATTTTGGTGTAATATCATGTCCGGTTGATTAATTCTGTTATGGGGTGGGTTTAAACAGTGAACAGTGAACAGTAACCAGTGATAACTGTAAAAACTGGTTACTGCATAACTGATAACTGTAAACTGTAATGAACCCGCCCCTACATAACTTGTGACTGTTTTAAGCACTTCTCAACGCAACAATCGGGTCAAGTTTTGCTGCTTGCTTGGCAGGAAATACCCCAAAAAACAACCCAATTCCCCCAGAAACACTCACCGCAACGGCAATAGCAATCGGTGAAACTCCGGCTGATAAAGGCGTTAACATTCCGATGATAAATATACCGCCAACTCCAACAGTTGTGCCGATAAATCCACCCACAGCCGATAAAATTACAGCTTCAATAATAAACTGTATTAAAATATCTCGTTGAGAAGCACCAATTGCCTTTCGCAGTCCAATTTCTTGAGTTCGTTCAGTAACAGAAACGAGCATAATATTCATAATTCCAATTCCACCGACAAACAGAGAAATAGCTGCGGTTGCTGCCAATAATATTGTCAACGCTCCGGTAATTTTACTGAGTCTTTCCATCAACTCTTTTTGACTTTGAACGGTAAAGTCATCTTCGTTTGTAATTTTATGTCGCAGTCTTAGTAAATTTTCAATCTGAAATTGAGCCGCTTTCATTTTAGATTGATCTTCTACAGAAACCGAAATAAAAGTGACTTGAATTCCATAAGGTGAAGTTTTTCCAACAATTCGATTAGCCATCGTTGTCACCGGAATAAAAGCATTCATATCTTGATTATTTCCGAGGGTTGAACCTTTAGCCTGCATGACCCCAACGACTTGTAAACTAATATTTTTGAGTCGCACCGATTTTCCTAAAGGGTCTTCATTGCCAAATAATTGTTCAGCAATTTCTGAACCCAAAGCGACAACTTGTTCATTCCGTTTTAAGTCTAAATCGCTAATAAATCGTCCTCTAGCTACATCAAAACCCCGAACCGTTAGATATTCAGGAGTCGCCCCAACTAAAGCAGCAGAAGAATTTTTTCCACGATAAGACATGAGTTCACTTCCCGTTATAGAAGGAGCAACTTCTTTAACAGTAGGAACCTGTTCAGCAATAGCTTCCGCATCTTCTAAGACTAAAGTTTGAGGCGGATAAACCGGACGACTTTGAGCTTCAGGACTTCCAGGCAGAACAAACAACACATTCGGCCCAAAAGAATTGACCTGTTGACTAACAAATTCTTGAGCGCCTTCTCCGACTCCAATCATCCCAATAACAGAAGCATTTCCAATAATAATCCCCAACATTGTTAAACTACTTCGCATTTTATGAGCGAGTAGAGTTTGGGTTGCCATTTTAACCTGTTCTAGAAAATTCATTTGTAATGGATAAGTTGATTGTAACGGATGGGTTGATTTTGGTTTTTTGGGGTTTTGGCTTTTTTAACGGATGAGTTTATTGGTAGAAGTCTAAGCCAATAGATTCCACTTTTTTTACTTGATAATGTCTTCTAACGTTTGATTTTCTGGTAATTCAACAAAAACGCGATCACCTGTTTGTACACCTTGAAGAATCTGAATTTGATTCCCTAACGTGGAACCCGTTGTCACCGGATGAAATTCCGGTTTATTTTCTTCATCGGGCATTAAAACCCCCGTTTCTCCTTGATGGGTTACAATAGCAACCGTCGGAACAACGAGTGAATTTTTGAGAGTTTCTCCTACAAATTTGAGATCAACATTCATCCCAGACTGAAGTTTTTCTTTGCCTGTACTAATTTCAATTCGAGCTTGAAACAAAGTAACATCTTGTTCTTTTACCGCTTCTGGTGCGATTAACTGTACTTGTCCTGCAAACACTTGATCCGGGTAAGCATCCGCAACAATTTCTACTTTTTGATTGGGTTTAATTTGCCCAATATCCGCTTCGGGAATTTTCGCTAAAACTTCTAAATCTTTTGCCAAGGCTACAATTGAAGTCGAAGTCGCAGAAGTCGCATCAGATGCCGAAGTTGCAGGCGTAACAAACGCCCCTTCTACTGCATAACGTTGGGCAATAATTCCCGCAAAAGGAGCGCGAACTTCTGTATCTTTTAACTGAGTTTGATAATACTGAACAGAGGCTTCTGCTTCGGCAACTTCAGCTTCGGCACCTGCAATTTCTTCAGGTCGAGTTCCATTTAATAATTCATTGAGTTGACTTTGGGCTTCAGCAACTTCAGCTTGAACTTGAGCAATTTCTTCGGGACGCGCCCCATTTTGCAATTGTCGCAACGCTTGACGTTCTTGTTCAACCGTTGCTTGTAATTGTTCTATTTGAGTTTTTCGACTTTGTTGAAGTTGTTCTAAACGTCTTTTAGCTTCCTCCACAATTGCATCGAGTCGGCGTTCATTTTGTCGATATTCTTCGAGTTCATCTTGAGAAATTGCCCCTTGTTCTCGTAAATTTTTATAGCGATTAACTCGCTCATTTGCAAGTTCTAATTCCGCTTTATTCGCTTCAATTCTTGATCGAGCTTGAGCAATTTCTTCTTCAAGACTTCCCTCACGAGCATCCGCTAAACGGGCTTCTACTTCATTTAATTTCGCCCTAGCTTGATCAATTTCTTCTGAACGAGTTCCCGCTTTTAATTCAGCTAAACGGGCTTGAGTTTGATTTAACCTCGCTTCGGCTGCTGCAATTTCTTCGGGACGACTTCCGGTTTTGAGTTTTTGTAAGTTAGCTTTTACTCTAACTAATTGCGCTTTTGCTTGTAATAATTGCGCCTCTATTTCGCCACTTTCCATCCGAGCAATCAGTTGACCCACTTGCACGCGATCGCCTTGTTCAACGTATAATTGAGCCAAGCGTCCTTGTGTTTTTGGACTCAGATTTACTCGCCGTACAGGTTGTACCACTCCACTGGCTGTAATTCGCACGGTAATTTCTTTAGCTTCCACAGGAACCGTTAAAGTTTCGATCAGTTCAGGGGTTATTTGAACTCTATTTTGCACCCAATAGACTGACACAGGAACAGCTAATAAGACCGTTGAAACAGGCCCAATTAACCACACAATATTGAAACTTGACATTAAACTCCATCAATGCTTAGATCGACTTTTATTAAGGTATTTTGCTGCAATTAGGAGTCTGTATAATCTATTTACTGTCAGCTTGCCGTTTAAACCGAATCAAAAATCCACCCACTAAAACCACCCCAAACGCCGATAATATTCCCGGTTCAGGTACGGATGCAATCGGTTCTTGAGCTTGACGCCAAGCCCGAAAAACGGGATTACTGATATTATCTAAATCTCGTGAATTAATCAACTCGATATAAATCGTGTTATCCGTCTGAGAATAGAATAAATTTGAGCGATGGGCTAACGTTAAACCTCGATGACCATACCATTGTCTAATCGGACTTTCTAACACCCCAATTCCTAAACCATAAGCATCATAATTATTAGAATCAATCGGTTTAACCACAGTCAACATTTCTGCCAAAGATTCAGGTTCTAAAATATCCCCAGTCAACAAACCTGCAATAAATCGTGCCATATCCGTCGAGTTAGAAACCATCGCACCTGCCGCCCAAGCCCAAGATAAATTCGCCTGAGAAACATTATTAAACGTGCCATCTTGATCAAAATCCCAATAAGCATCAACAACCGCTCCCGGAATGTCTTCTTCCTCCGCAAAAAAGGTATTATTTAAGGCTAAAGGTTCAAGAATCCGAGAACGAATTTCAGCCGCAATATTCGATTGAGTTGCCGTTTCTACAATTAACCCCAATAAAATCACATTCGTATTAGAATATTCCCAAGATTCACCCGGCGAAAAATAGGGTTCTTGATTGCTAATAAAAGTCAAAAGTTCTTCCGGTTGCCATTCTTGTAAAAATACACCCGGATTTCTTTGGGCTTGAAAGAACAACGGCAGAGTATAATCAACAATTCCACTCGTATGATTTAACAATTGACGAATCGTAATCTGTTCAGCATTGGGAACATTTTCTAACACTTGAGACGGCAACCATTCATCTAAAGTATCTTCAAGCGTTAGCATTCCTTCTTCCACTAATTGTAAAACCACAGTGGCTACAAAAATCTTAGTAATACTCCCAATTTCAAATCGATCTTCAACCGTTAACGGGGTTTGAGTTTCTAGCTGTGAAAACCCACTCGTTCCTAACCAAGTTCCTCTCGGGCTAATAATTGCCATAAAAGCCCCCGGAATATCATCCGTTGTTTCAGCAAAGATGAGATCGAGTTCTTCTGCAAGAACATCGGAAACTGTATTCGTAAAAGAACTACGATTAACAACTTCTAACAAGAAAGGATTTTCACTAATATCCTCAACTAACGATGCCGATTTAACATCTTTTGCTAATCCTAGAAAAATTGTGATCGCAATTCCAATCAATACAGGTACTTTAATTCTGAGATTTGACAAATTCACTAAAGTTAGACTCCTCAATTCTATAAAAAAACAGTACAATTTCTTACGGTTGTCGCATCAAAAATATCTTTCCTAAAAAAACTCATACTCCTTTAGTGGAGCGACTTGTGAAAAGCAATTTTCTTCATCCAAGTCTTGAAATAACGAGGCCCACTCCATTCTCGCAACGGTAGCATCACAGCAACCCAAAGATTGTTATAGTTCTCGCCTGTGGCTAACCCTGTTGCGGGGAACTCACCTTTACGGGGTCGATAGTAAGTCCCGAATACAATATCCCAAAAAGGGAAAAACGCCGCAAAGTTTTTATCGAGATGTTTCTCTTCAAAAGAATGATGAATCCGATGATGTTGAGGCCCAGTAATCAACGGAGAAAACCCGCCCAATTCCAGCCGCAGATTCATATGAATAAACTGCAACCAAAGAATCTCAATAAACGCCAAAATCCCAATTTCAAGACCCTCAAACTGAAACAGAATTCCCATCGGAACACTCAAAAACAGAAGAATTAGCGGGTCTTCTAGCCAATGGACTCTCTGGGTACTCGTAACATTTAGGGAGACTTCGCTGTGGTGAAACTTGTGCTGTTCCCACAAAAACGGTTTAGTGTGTTGACAGCGATGAAACCAATAGTAAAAAAAGTCAGTAATTCCCAGGTAAAGTAAACCCACGCCAATATATTCCCATAAGCTTCGCGGGGCAGGTATAGCAATGTAGGGTGCATTTAGCCAGCCTTGTGTTAATGTCACAATAGACCCGATACCTGCTGCTCTAATTAACAGGATAATCAAGCTGTAGAGAACATACCATCTCAGGTTAAACCACAGGTGGCGTAGAGGTTGACGGGGTTCAGCCGGATGTAGACGTTCAAAGACGATGAAGACGCCGTACATCACAAAAGCGGTTACAAGATATTTGATAAAGCCTATCGGTGCAGCCAGCCATTCCATCAGATCTCTACTTAATGAGGATGAATGTCAATAAGTATAGTAAACCATATCACATGAGTTGACAAAAGATTGGCGATCGCTGGGTCAACAGCGTGATCACAAGCTTCTCTAGAGATCAAGATTTAAAGTTCAAGAGATGACCCGTGATTGAAAAAGTAGACGGGGTATCGAGAAAAATACTCAGTGTTTGTCACCCCGTTAAAGAATTGACACCCTCTTCTAATTCAAGTATTGTTGGAGCATTGCGATCGCCAGAAATATCTCCATCGACGGCTTCATCATAGAAACTTTCAACCGGAGTTGGAGTTGGTGTAGAATCTGCTATATCTTGAAGGGTAATTGCTACAGAACTCGCATCAGGATCTAAAGTTAATCCAACACCTGCTTCGACAGTAAAAGTAATGGTTTCGCTACCTTCTTCCTCGTTATCAGTAAAGACTGGTAAACTAATGCTTGCTGTTTGTTCGGTTAGTCGTAAAGTAAAACCATCCGTATTATCACTCACACTAACAATTTGCGCCCCGGAAAATTGAGTTGCAAATACATCAAATTCCCCGAGTGAATTAATCATATCGCTGCTCAAAGTAACGATAATTCCTTCTGCTGGGGGCGGTTCGTCGAGGTTAAAATTGAGCGTTAATAGGGTTTGTTCTGCTTCAATTAGAGTTGTGGGAGTTGCAGTTAATGAAAGTGTTGGCATAATTTTTTAGCCTTTTTATTGAACTACATCGATTGCTCTCTTGGTGTTCTCCTCAAGGATTCAATGTTTTTTAAATCCCCCAAATTAGGGTGATTTTAGATTTAAAACTCTGATAATTTGAATCAAATTTTCAGTAGAGACCAGCCTAAGCCAGCCTCTACTTTTAACCTAATTAGACCGATAGTTTGCTACTTTCGGTGTTGATTAACCAAAAGAAACATTTGGGGTCACAAGGAACAGTTCAGGAGTGAGAATATCCGCATCCACACCCGAGAGAACCGCTAAGGTTTCCCCTGATCCGCTCACGCTAATCATCGCCCCTGCATCACTATTGGTAATCGAAAGTTCCTCAAACGTGAGTTCACCTTCGACTAAACCAATGAAGTCTTCAGTAACATCAAAATCAGTAATTAAATCTGTTCCATCTCCACTTCCGAAGACAAACAGATCGCTACCACTTCCGCCAGAGAAATCATCCCCTGTAAGAGTATCGTTACCCGTGACGCCCATAATGGTGTCATCACCCGCATCGCCGAAGATTTCATCATCGCCTTCATCCCCACTGAGGAGGTCATTACCGCCTTTACCGCCAATGCGGTCATTACCCGCACCACCGGAAATCACGTCATCACCCCCGTCAGAACCGCCAGGAGAACGGCTATTCGCATCACCGCGTAGGACATCATCACCCTCGCCACCGAAGATGGTATCATCGCCCAAGAGTCCGGCAACGAGGTCATCACCGCCTAAAGCATCGATGCTGTTATTTTCCCCATCACCGACCAGGGTATCCGCGTCATCGGTGCCAACGATATCGGGTTCATCACCGCCATCCTCACCGGGAACTAGGTCAAAGGCGATTTCGTATTCACCAATATTGACACCCGTTAGAGGAGAAATGCGACCACTACCCGTACCCGCTTCAAAGGGATCATAGATGGTATTTCCCCACTGACTGACACCGACAAAGTAAGTGCCTGTTTCAGTTGCGGTAAATTCGAGGTAAGGATCACGAGTACCGCTAAACACTTCATCAGCCGCACCCGCATTATTAACGCTGGCGAGTTCGTTACCTTCACCATCAAACAGTCGCAGATGAGAGTCTAAGCGTTGGGGAACATCGAAGTATTCGACTTCATACTCAAAGGAGTCTACATCAATCTTGATAGTATCTCCGGCATTGAGGGCGAAGCTGTACATATCGACATCTTCAGACGCATCAACCGTCAGGCTATTACCTTCTTCGTCTTCGGCAAAATATTGACCAATTTCACCCTCAAAGCTCACATTAGAATTACCAGAGGTTAATCCTGTAGCGATCGCTTTGGCAATGGTATCATTGGCTTCATCACGAGACGTGGCAGCCTGGTCAGGAGTATCAACAATGCTAAAGGTCGCAGTTTCCCCTTCCGGATCAACTTGATAACCTGTACCCGACGCTAAGGAGAAGGTAACTTCTTCTAAACTTTCATTTTCACCATCCGCCGCAACCGGGAGGCTAATGGTCGCGTCTTTGGCAGTTAGGGTCAGATCAAAGCTATCTTCTCCGACGTTAGAAATTTCGCCACCAACGACAACAATACCATCGAGGTTAAACTCGGACAGGTTGGGCGCACTAACCGAAACCGTGACGCCTTCTTCTGGTGGTTCTGCACTCAGGCTGAAGTTGTGAACGGATACTGTTTCTTCCGACTCAACTAAAACCTCGGGTTCTGTACTCAGACTAACTTGAATTTGTGAGTCTGGGGTGTCTTTAATAGCGATCTCAGCGCTACCGTTATCTGAACTTACCGTATAGCCTACACCCGGTTCGATAGAGAAGGTGTATTCTTCAATGCCTTCGATATCATCGGGGCTATTAAATACGGGTAAGGTAATGCTAGCGTTCTGACCCAACATCTGGAAGTAGAACCCTGAGATGTTTCCATCGGGAATGGCTACCCCTCCTTGAATGTCAGCTTCAAATATGGTAAATTCGCTCAAAGTGTTCGCTTCACCCGTGCTGACGTAGACCTGTACGCCTTCTGCGGGTGGCGGTTCACTCAAACTGAGGTTGAGGGTAAATTCGGTTTCCTCTGACTCAATGAGTTCAGTTGGAGTAATTTCCAGGCTGACTTCTGGAGTCGTTGTCGGAACGGGCGCCTGATCGATAGTGTCGTAGAAGGTAACAGTAGAACTATTGAACGGCGAGACGTTGTAACCAGCGCTTTCTTCCAAGAAGAACGTTGCGGTTTCTGGGCCGTCGGTTTCCGGTTCGGCACGGTTGGATGGGTTGAGTGAGATGGTCGCAAAGGATTCTTCCAAGCGGAATTTAAACCCTGTCGCTTGACCATTTTCATCATAAACCGCATCGAGGAACTGTCCGCCTCGGGTAAACGGTTTATTATTTAAGTTGCCGCCATAGGGAACCGCATAATCTTGGCCGAATTCCTCATCTTCTAAGCCACCAAAGTAGTCGGGGAAGGCAATGTCGCTGTTGATATAGACCTCAATACCGCCTTCAGGAACTTCACCGTTTGCGGTCAAGACGAAGTTTAGAGCCGATCCCGCATCTTCGGGTGCCGTTTCTACTAAGCTGGGCGAGAGAATACCATATTCGTCATTCTCAAAGTCGTTCTGGTAGGTACCTGTTACTCCAAATAAGGAGATAACCGGGCCTTCACCTGTAGAAGCTGGAATTTCTGTCGGTTCGGGAGTAAAGGCGTTAGGATTATTGAGAGCAAAGTTGAGCGTATATTCACCGGGGCCGTATCCGTCTGGTTCGGCATCAAAGTTACCTGTGCCTGATCCGGGAACGAGAGGATCATATTCTCCGTTGTTGTAGAGAGCAACCCCAACATAATAAGACCCATCTTCGGGAGCGGTAAACTCGATGTATGGCTCGAAACCTGAATTAAAGATTTCATCGGGCGCCGCGCCGTCATCATTGGAGGCGAGTTCGGTTCCGTCTTCAGTGAAGATCCGCAGCCAAGGATCGACTTTGCGACCCGGTTCAAACTGGTTGGCGTCGGCATCGAGGCTGAGGAGATCTCCGGCTTTCAGGTCTACTTTGTAGATATCTACATCTTCGGTAAAGTCAACGTAGAGTCGGCCGTTTTCGGTTTCGTAGAAGTTGCTGGTTTCGTGATCGATAGTGCTGGTAATAGACAGTTCGGGGTTGTTTTCCCCTAAACCTGTATTAAACGCCAGTGGGATAATATCGTTGGGTTCGGTGACTTCCGTCGGTGGTGGAACTTCATCTGTCACATCCACTAAATTGAAGGTTGCAGTACCCGCTTCAGGGTTGACTTGATAACTGTCTCCAGCTTCTACGGTGAAGGTGGCTTCTTCTAACCCTTCTGTTTCACCATCGGCCGCCACAGGAAGGTTAATGGTTGCGGTTTGTGAGGTGAGTTTGAACTCAAAGCCGTCTAAACCTTCATTAACGCTAACAATTTCTCCGCCGATGACTTCGATGCTGTCTAAGTCAAATTCTGCTAACATCGGAGCGCTAACAGATATGGTGACGCCTTCTTCTGGGGGAGGTGAACTGAGGCTAAAGGTGTGAACACCAACCGTTCCTTCTGATTCAATCAGAGTGGCAGGTTCGATAGAATAGGAAACTTGAATCAGAGAGTCGGGATTATCGGCGATCGTTACATCAAATCCACTGGCTTCAGGATCGATAGTATAACCGGGACCTTCTACTACTTCAAAGCTAAAGGCTTGTACACCTTCGACAATGCCTTCAGTGATTTCTGGGTTGGTGGTTTCATCGAAAGCGGGTAAGGTAATTGATGCGCCATCTTCAAGAATCTTGAAGTAGAAGCCACTGGCTGAGAAGTTGGCAAAGGGTACTGCACCGCCTGAGATTTCGGCGTTGAAGACATCAAATTCTCCTAAGTCACCAAAGTTACCACTGGTGCTATTAACGTAAACTAAAATGCCGTCAGAGGGAACTTCACCGTCAACGTTAAAGGTGAGGGTGGTTGTGTTACCAACGGACTCAACTAATGCGGTTTCGCTAACGGTTAAGCTAATTTGGGGTGAGGTTTCAGGTTCTGGTGCGGTTTCGAGACTGTCGTAGAAGGTAACAGTGGAAGACCCCATCTCGCTGCTAACGCTGTAGCCCTCTCCTGCTTCTAGGGTGAAGGTGGCATCTTCGGGGCCGTCGGTTTCGATTTCGGGTTTGTTTGTTAGGTTCAGGGCGATCAACGTATTCGGGCTGTTGACTCGCAGACGAATACCGGATGCTGCACCTGTTTCGGGGTCATAGACAGCATCTAAAACTTCACCGCCAACGGTTAACGGGCGACTTCCTAAGTTGCGGAAGTAGTCGGCTAAAGCAACATCACTGTTAATGGTGACTTCTAAGCCTTCTTCTGGAATTTCTCCTGTGGTTTGTAGGCTGAGTATGAGAGTAGATGCGCCTGCTTGTTCGCCTAATGATTCCACCAGTTCGGGCGTTAAAATGGTGTCGCGGAGTTCAGTGCGATCGCCATTAAAGGTGCCGGTCAGGGTTTGTAGTGAAACAACAGGGCCATCTGTTGGGGGTTCCGGTTCGGGTTCGCTAACCTCGCTATCATCAATGGTGATGGTAAATTCACTCGCTTCGGGATTGACTTCGTAGGTTTCACCGTTTTCTAGGGTGTAGGTGAAGGTTTCGAGTCCTTCTGCTACATCGTCTTCAAAGACGGGAACTGTCAGGGTTGCGGTTTGTTCTGTTATTCGGAAGACCACCGCACTGACGGTTTCGTTGGTTCCGGCAATGTTTCCGCCTGTTACGACTGGGCCTTCAACGGTGATCTCGTCTTCTGGATCGCGAGGGTTGGAGGCGTTGACATCAAACTCAGCAATGGCTCGGGGCAGATCGCCATTCAGATAAACTAAAACGCCTTCGGGTGGCGGGGCTTCATCCAGGGTGAATGTCAGGGTTATGGCGGTTTGTTCGGACTCTAACAGGGTTGTGGGTTCTGCTGTTACGCTAACGCTTGGCCCAACACCACCCTCTACACCATCGGTGACGGTGAAGCTGGCTGTCTCTCCATCGGGGTCAACGGTGTAACCAACGCCTGGTTCTAAGCTGTAGCTAAATTCTTGGTCGGCTTCTTCGAGAATATCGTCAAAAACCGGAATTTCGATGGTTGCTGTGGGTTCGGTGATCGTGAAGTTGAAGCTACTCAGGTCGTCTTCGAGAGCAAATAAATCTAAAACTCCCCCCGTCACTCCGGTTTCTACTAAGGGTCGGTCAAAGCGGAAGAACGGCTCTAAGGTTTCTGGATCAAAACGAACCTGGGCTGCGGTGAATTGTTGCAGGATACCGGGAACATCTCCCTGTAACCGCACTTGTAAGCCTTCTTCTGGGATATCGCCAGAGGTGTTGAAGTTCAGGGTTAGTACCGAGCCTTCGGCTTCGCTAATGGTATCTGGGCTAGCCGTAAAGCTGACTACTGGTTCTGTGGGTTCTGGTGAGGGTTCAGGTGAGGGTTCTGGCGTCGGTTCAGGTGAGGGTTCAGGCGTGGGTTCAGGCGTGGGTTCAGGCGTGGGTTCAGGCGTGGGTTCAGGCGTGGGTTCAGGCGTGGGTTCAGGAACAGGTTCCGGTTCGGGTTCCGGCGTCGGTTCCGGTTCGGGTGTTACTCCGTCGCTATCTTCAATTACAAATGTTGCTGAACTCGCTGCGGAGTCTATTTCATAGCCCTCGCCCGGTTGTATCGTATAGGTAAAGCTTTCTGAACCCCCTTCGTCTTCATTGTCATCAAACACGGGTAGGGTAATGCTTGCGGTTTGTTCTGTGATCCGCAGGGTAAAACCGTTGGTATCATCGCTCACCCCAACAATGCGGGCGCCGCTATATTGGGCTGCAAATACGTCTAACTCGGCGATCGCATTAACAATGGGACTGGTAACGGTGATATCAATTCCCTCGGCTGGTGGGGGTTCACTCAGGTCAAAGTTTAGGGTGAGTACCGTTGCTTCTTCTTCTACGAGGGTGTCAGGTGTTGCAGTTAAACTAACGGTGGGAATGAATACCCCTGCGTAGGTTTGGGTGACAGAAGGTAGAAAGGCTAATTTTTCCTGTACTGAACTGATGAACTCTCCGATGCGGATGTTCAGGTTCCAAGTTCCGCCTAAGTCGGCGTTTCCTACTCGTTGCTCTGAGGCGGTAATATTAGCTCCAGTAAGCTGATGCAAGATGTTAAGGAATTGATGTCCTACGCCTTGAGCAACTTGGCAACCGTATAAAACTAGGGAGTTGCCTTGTAGATATTTTGACCAATTTTTAAGCTGTTCTTGGTATTGGCTGAGGGTATTGAGACTTAATTGCGTTTGACCCAAATATAAACAGCCGGGTTCGCCGTGTGAGACGATGTGCAGGCTGTTGATAGCGGGGGAACGCTCTAATGCTGCGGTAATTTGCTCTACGCCGTCAACATTGGGGTCAAGCAGTAATACTTCTGCGTTCGGTTGGACTTGGCTGGTTAACCAAGAAGCATCGGTGACTCCAGAATCTATCGCAATAAGCATTTGAGCGTGTTTCATTTGGCGATCAACTGTTGTGCGATCGCCTGAAAATCGAATAAAATTGTCCATTATATGACCTCTACGAAAGTAGATTTTGATTTGACTGCCCAGAAGTGACGTTCTGGGTTTTTTGTCAGCAGAGTTGAGGAAAAATTACCCAACTTGCTGTTTTTGTCTTTGTTTTCAGCTCAAAACATAGGGACGGGGGGAACCTCAATTGAAGTGAGGCTTGACCCCAACTTTTGACAATGACTGTCAAGTAATAAAGCCTAGTGAAATATATAACATCTTTAACAACAATTTGAAAAGGGATTTTGAAAATATTTTATTTTTTGCAAATTTTTTGATTTTAAATCCTAATCAGGCTTGAAGATAGAAATCTTTGTGCTAATAAATTTTAATTTTTTTATTAATAAGCATCACAATTTGGATGAGAAATGATTCAAATTCTCACCCCAAAAAAGACAAGTTAAGATTTAAGTTTACAGGATAAATGCTAATAGCGAGATTTACGTTTGAGTTTAGAACTGGCTCCCTAAATTCCAACACCCAGTAAGCTTAAAATTGAGGCAGGTTCAGGGACAGATTTACCGGGAATCGACTGTTGAAAGAACAGAATTTGTTCCACGAATTCATCGGGCGGAATTACCGCAGTAGACGTTTCCACCGGAATCTAGAGCAATGGGGCCGAGGCTTTGGGAGGAGTAGAAATCTGAAAAGGGAGCAGCAAAGATTCCGGCTCGTGCGGGTTCGGCAAGAAAGGCGGAAAAACTCAATAAGGTGATACCCGCAGTTGCTCTGGCCAAGTGGTGATAGATGCTTCTGGTCATTAGATATTCAGTTAGTAGTAGGAGTACAAGTTCTGAGCTGTGGGTGCAGTCGCTCAATTATTTGAGAATTAATTTCAAGAACGAGATCATCATAAGTTGTAGTGTTTGGGGAAGTCTAGGGGGTTTTGTAAAGTTGGGGCGGAATTGTGTAAAGCTTCTGTAAAGCTGATGGCTCAAGGTTTGACCAAGTTTAAGCGATTAAACCTTTTGACATCGGGTTTTAGGGCAATTTCAACCATTTTTCAGCTTTTAGATGAACACCTTGAAAACTCCTCTATAACTTGAGATGTAATATCAACTATCTTGAGATAGATTTGAGCCTTGAGACGAAGCTTGATGAAATGGACATCCTGGAGTTGTACGATCAGGATCAAGCTGTTGCCAACGACTGAGGGCAAATTTATCGAGGGTTTTCAGGGCATTTCCGCGATCAAAACGCAGGCTTCCGGTTTCTTCTCCGCCAAATTTTTGACAGACGGCTTTGTGAGCGGTTGCGAGTTCAAAATAGGCTTGTACAAAGCGTTCATGTTGGGGTTGTAATGCGGTGGGTAGCTGTTGAAAATGGGGACGTAAACGCTTCCAAATTTGCATTAACCAAGCATGATCCCAAGACATTAATCCACTAAAATCCGCAGATTGAACGTTAGGGGGTGCCATTGTGGGACGAATATATTCTTCATATTCGGCTCGACTAAAACTTCCCGCCAGCGACATCGCGGCACCGGATGCTAACATTAAATCACTGGCGGTTTTGAGTTCGATTTTGGCTTGGGAAAGATTGCCGGAGGTGAGATGTTTTTCAAAGCGACTCAGGCAGATAATTAAACCTTGGATATTCACGAAAAATGACCAGTGAAATCCTTGCCAAATTTGATGGGAATTGTATTGATTCATGGGTGATCCTCTAAATATACATCAAAAACTCTAGCCAGTAGGTGAGCGTAACTGATAAATCCTTGTTTTTGTTGTTCAATCTGAGTAGAATATAAGTTAGGAAAGTTAGAATTGGGTTGATTGCTAGAACAGAGTATTAAAAATTGTTGACCTGCAAGAATGACACTTTTCACTAAACAAAAAGCAGGTTGTTCGGTTTGAACATGGTTGACTTGAAAATAGCGATCATAATCTTCGACTTCCCAGGTTTTCAGCGATGCTTTTGTTGTGGATATTTGAGCGGGAGAAGTATCCACAGGTTCTAATATTTGCAAGGCTTGATGAATGAGAGTCAAAGCCATTTCAAAAGAGGTTTGTTTCAGTGCATTTAAGAAACCATTTAGGGCGTAAGTAATCTTGACTCGTTCAGTATCTTTTAAGGGATATTCTGTGGGTAAATTCCAGGGAAGAAGTAAGTCAAGCTGAGAGGTGGGATTAGGTTCACTCATGTTTGAGGAAAGACATTCAAAGAAACGTCAATATCTAGTTAGTTTAAGAATATCCCGCCCTTCTCAGTGAAAAGAAAAGAGGTTTAAAGAAACCTCTCTTGGGGTTGAAGAAATTTAGGATTTTTCTAACTCCTCCATTTTTCGACGCAAACTGAGAGGGCGCATATCTGTCCAGACTTCTTTGATATAGTCTAAACACTCTTGTTTGAGTCCGCTTTTACCCACATCTCGCCATCCAAAGGGGATTTCTCGATAGTCTGGCCAAATTGAATATTGTTCTTCTTCGTTGACAACAACGCGATAAATTGTAGTATCTTCTTCTGAGTTCATCGTTAAGGTTCCTCTGTTGAATTTGGGTGATTGAATTCAATTAAACTAAGGTTGATTCGGTGACAGGTTGGAGATTTCCTTCACCTGTTAAAGTTTGCAGGTTAATATCAGCAATACACCGAACTTTAACATAGTTTAAGGTTAAATCGCCTTCGATATGAACGGTTCCTGTTTCTTGTTCAAAGTTAGCGGTTTGAACGTTACAAGCGTTTTCATCGAGTCTAACTCCGAGTTCAGTTCCGCCTCTGGTTTGGGTAAATTTGATGTAGACATAGCCTCTATCGATGCTTTCTTTGAAGGCTGTTACTGTTTTTTCGGGTCTTAAACCGACTTCAATAGGATGTTTTCCTTGCGATAATCGTTGTACTAATTCGTCCATGTTTCTCCGTTGTATTTTCAGTCAAAAAATTAAGCTTCTGTTTTCTCTGTTTCTGAGGATGTTGCTGTTACGTTTACAGGTTCATAAACTGGAACTTCAAAGTTTAAAACATTATCACAAAATTCTTTCCATTCCGGTGTAATGTTGTCAAAAATGATGTTTTCATCTTTGAAGATTCCATCGGTGACAACATAGTTTTCTTGTAAATACAAAAAGTCATCTTCGGTGAGTTCTCGGTTGATTTCTATTTCTTTACCCTCAACAGTTTGGGTTTCTTTGCGGGTGTTTTCTGTTTTTTCTGTCCATTGACTAAATTGACGTAATCTGTCAATTGGATAAGCTTTGCAATATTTTCCCATTGTTGCCATTTTGTTTCCTCCTGAATGTCGGTGTTTAGATTTTAAAACCAGGTTTCTTGTAATGATATTACAAATCAAGTTTGAGATTGAATTCAGAAACCGGGTTTTTCGGGTTTTTCCTCCTAAAGATTCTATACAAAAACCCGGTTTCTTGTAATGATATTACAAATCAAGTTTGATATTGAATTCAGAAACCGGGTTTTTCGGGTTGTTAAGTTTGAAGAATTCCAGCTTCTTTGAGTTCAATTAAACTCTCTTGAAACTTCTGGAAGATGGTGTTAATATCTTCGTCTGTGTGAGCGGTTGATAAAAAACCTCCTTTATCTCCTCGACGCAGATGTATTCCTTTGGTGAGGAGATGGTAGGAGAGTAAGTTAATTGCTATGGGTGAAATTGAACTCTGTGACATGGCGATTGCAAAAAAGGAACCAAAATGAGTAAAATGTACGGGTATATTTTCAGATTTAATCGCTGTATTTAAGCGATTAACCAGTTTTAAAGTACGTTGGTTTAACTGTTCTTGCAGGGTTGAACCTTGCGTTTTTAAATGTAACAGTGCGGCTTTCGCTGCGGCTAAGGAGAGGGGATGTTTACAGAAAGTGCCAGCAAAAAAGGTTGTCTTTTCTGAAGGAGATGAATCATCCCCAAAGTTCCACATTCCGCCATCTATTTTATCAAGATAACGAGCTTTTCCGGCGAGAATTGACATCGGTAAACCACCCCCGACAATTTTACTATAGGTAACGATATCGGCTTCTACTCCAAACCAGGCTTGAGCGCCCCCTGGATGTACCCGAAATCCTGTCACCATTTCATCGAAAATTAGCGCAATTCCTTGTTCTTGGGTGAGACTTCTTAACTCTTTAAGAAAGTCTTTCGGCTGCAATTCTGGACAGCGACTTTGTACAGGTTCAACCAACACAGCCGCAATATTTTTATGCTCATATTTTAGCACATTTAACGAGTGAATATTACCATATTCAAGCACTAAAACATCTTTGGCTAAACTCGCTGGAATTCCTAATGCTGCGGGGATGGCTTGGGAGTCAATTGTTGATTTGAATCCGAAATTAATCGGACGGGCAATTAACTCTAGAAAGGGGTTTGATTGGGATTTTTGCTCAAGTTTTCTACGAATTGCTTTTTTAGCATATTCAGTGAGTTTTGCTCTAACCAGAGTTTGGTCATTATGACCATGATAGGAGTTGGTGAAAACTACTATTTTTTTGCGGTTTGTTGTGGTTCTGGCGATGCGAATTGCAGTCATTATTGCTTCGGTTCCAGTGTTACTAAATGTCACCCGTTCCATTCCGGTTAATTCACTCACCAGTTGAGCAACTTCACCTGCTAATTCTACTTGAGCGCCGATTTGAATTCCTTTTTCAAGTTGTTCTTGAATGGCTGCTTTAATAAACGGGGGATTGTGACCAAATAGATTAATTCCTAATCCCATTAAGATGTCAATATATTCGTTTCCGTCGATATCCCAGAGGCGAGAACCGAGAGAACGTTCAGCGACAATTGAGTAGCAAGCTTCTTTGATTTGGGGGTCAAAACTCAATCCTAAAGAGCTTTTATCGGCGAGAACTGAACGATAATCTTGAGCGTATTGTTTAGAATTTTGTGTGCGTTGGATGTAGGATTCAATCAGGGTTTCGATGTGTGATTGTGGGCTGTTATGGGTATCTTTTGTTTGGAGTTGCATTGCTGATTCAGTGGGGTAGGTTTTACACAACTTTAGTTGCTGTTTTTTAGACAAACAAAGTAAGCAGAATGATTATTATCAAGCTGTAAGTTTCCTTCGATTGTCCTAATTTCAACATCTACAAAGCCGACTTCTTTTAATACTTGTTTCACTTCTGTTGCAGAATAGCCTCGAACTTTATAGATGATTTCTGAACGTTGCCAATCTGTCTCCCAGGATGAAAATTGATTGAGTATTTTTAGTCTAAATCGGGTTAATCTCCTTAAACTTAAGAGTTTATACAGTAAAGCTTTAAACTGTTTTTGAAGTGATACTAAGGGTGAATATCGTTTCTGACTGGGACGTTTATAAATGGTAACTTTAAAATAGCCAAGCTGATCATTCGTGTTATAATTAGGAGTGATCGTCCAAGCAAAATGGTTTTCAATTTCCCCTTCAACTAAATGACCTTTCCACCATTTTTCCATCTGTCCTTGATGGTTGATATCAAATAAAAATAGACCGTTTTCTTTCAAAGATGAATAGACATTCTTAAAAACCAGTCTGAGTTCTTCTAACTCTAAGATATGGTTAAGAGAAGCACTGGTTGAAAAAGCCGCATCAAAACATTCTGGAAGTTCAAAATTACGAGCATCACCGAGTATAAATTGAGCTTTCGGAGCATTTTTACGCGCATATTCTAACATTTCTTCTGAACCGTCAAACCCCGTCAGTTGATAGCCTTTCTCAGACAATTTCTTCATTAAATGTCCAGTTCCACAACATAAATCAAGAATTTCTGCATTTTGAGACAGGTAAGGAAGCAACATTTTTTCAATTGGTTGCAGTTGGTTTTTACAATATTCAGGCCCCATTGTGGTATTGTATAACCAAGCCCAATTGTCATATTCGTTATAGCGTTCTTGAAGATTCATATCTGAAACCATAATTGTAATTTTCACTCCGAATAAATTATTTTTTAGAGTTGTTGTCAATTCACTTTTTGAACTAATTGAGAGATGTAGGTTTTGAGCAAGTTAGCATCAATCGGGGGACAAGTGATTGATGTTTCGGCTAAACCTTTGATTGTATTTTGACAGTTTAATTTTAGATTCATTGATTTTTCCTTTGCTTTTTGAGAGGAGGTTGGTGAGAACAGCGAAACTAAGGGATAAAGGGGGTGTTCGGGTGAACGTTTTGCTATCTCTAACAGTTTGCTGTACCACTGTTGATAGGGGATTCTTTGAATGGGATAACCCATTAAACCCAGTTGTTCAAACAGTAGATTTGATGAAACAGGTTGAGGATGAATGAGATGAAATGCTTTTCCAATAAATTCCTGCTTTTGTGAGAGATGAACAAGGGCTTTACTTGCATAATCAACAGGTATGATGTCTAATAACATTTCTCCTTCCGGTGCGCTACCGAGTTGGATATAACCTAACATTAATCGATAGAGAAAATCGTTATTGTTAAAGTAGCCTGTTTGACTGCTTCCAGATATTGGCCCTATGCGATAAATGCTGCTAGGAAGTCCTCGTTGTGCTGCAATTTTAACTAATTTTTCCGCTACCCATTTACTTTGAGAATAGCCACCGTTGGGAACTTCTCCGATTTCTAAATCATCCTGTTCATTAATCACTTTAACTTGAGAATATTCGTTAAAGTTAAACACACTAACGCTTGAAATAAAATGTACAGGTTTGGTTTTAGATTGACAAGCTAATCGTAAAATTTCTTGGGTTCCCAAAACGTTAGTTTGCTTCAAAAGTGAATAGGGGGAAGCGTGATGTACCCAAGCGCCGTTATGATAAATGACATCTATTTCATCTGCTAATTGCTGAAATTGCTCAGAAGATAAACCGAAAATAGGTTGTGATAAATCTCCTCTAATGGGGATAATTCTAGGTTTGAATGACTCATCCCACAGAGAAGCAGACTTGAGAACATTTTTGAGCTTATCTTCTGTGAGTTCAGGTTGTTCACTGCGAACTAAACAATAGATTTTAGCTTCTGTTTTGTGTAGCAGTTCGTTGAGTAAAAAGCTTCCTAAAAAACCTGTTGCACCTGTTAATAAGATAGTTTTAGGTTGATTTCCTACAATCACATAATTTTGAGGATAAATACTTTCATCTAATGTTGCTTCTGCTTTCAGATAATCTAATGTTATTTTCTGCTGATTTTGATTGTTCAGATAGTTAATAATTTCCGGTTTACGTTCTTTGAGTTGTGTTTTCATCGTAGACGTTAGCACTCCTTTCGGAGCGTTACATCGGAGGATATCACCTTCTGTATGAATTTTAATATCCAATTGACTCAGTTTTGATAAAAACTCAGAAATAGGTTGCTGTAATTCTTGATGGGGATAACTAACCGAAAAATTGAGATTAACCGCATTTTCTGAATTGGCTTGTAAAATCATTTCTTGGCAACCAAACAAACGCTGACTCATAATATTTTGAGTTTTACAATATTCAATCACTTTATTAGATTCTAAAATCGGTTTAGATTCTGGGGTATATTGAATTGAGGTAATAAAAGTTAGCCAGGGTTCTTGTCCCATCGCATAAATATAAACCTGTTGAGGGTTTAATTGATTGATAAGTTTAATAGCTTTGTGACTATCTGAACCATCTAATCTGCGAGTTTGTGCTATTTTTCGAGGGATAGATTGAGTTAATAACGAACCATAAGCCCAAGTAAAAGGTGCGCCTTCACATTCCATTCCAATAAACAAAATATCGAGTCTTTTTATTAAGCTTGAGAGATGTTGATAAAGTTGAGGTTCGATATTATTAGAGTCAGCCGCACACAAAATAGAACGATTTTTAACTTGGATTAAATAAGCTGTTTTTGCTGCAATATTTAAGTCTCCATGTTCGCCTAAAACGGGTAAACTGACAATCTCCCCTTGCGGAATTTCTATCACTTCTAATTCATCAATTTCTATAACGTTCCTAAAGCCTATTTGTTGTAAGATTAACTTTAAAGATGGATCGATGAGTACACCTTTATTACTTTTCGGAACGATAATATTTTTAATTTTATATCGTAACTGTAACAAGGTTTCAAACATCACATGATCTTGATGATTATGTGTGATTAAAGCATAGTCAATCGTTGGGGGTAAATCTGCATAACTGTAACGATAAATTCCATCGAGAGTGTGATAACTCACTAAAGGATCACATAAAATACTAATATCTTCAGTTTCAATTAAAATACAAGCATGACCAAAATAACGCACTCTTACATCATTTCCTTGATATTTGGGTTGAGAAGGGGGAGGAGTTTCTGTAAATAAAGAAGTAAATAACGGTTCATTTTGAGGTGGAATTTCTAGCAAGTCTAAAATGTCTTGATAAGCTTGCGGCTTTTCTCTCATCTGAACAAGTTTATCCAGTCGTTTATCGGCAAAAGATAGGTTTAAATGTAAGGAATTTTCATCGGCTAAACGGGGGGTACTGAGTACAAAAGAACGTTGATCAATATTTCCTAAAGATAATGCTACACTTTGAAACGCTGGATTATAATATTGACTTCGGTATAACAGTCCTTCTATCAATCGAATTGAAGGGGTATTTTGAGTATCATAAACTAACTCAATATATCCTTTTAAAGCTTCAGGAACTTTTTGATAAAATGGTTCTAAAGAATAGCCTTTTGCTTCTTCTATTAACACTTTTTCTAAGTGTTTAATCGCTTGTTCTAACTCTAACAGTGCGGCTAATTTATCTTTTGTTGTTTCCCATAACGCTTTAAGTTCATCTAACCGACTTTCATCATAGTTAATAAATGGCGCCCCTAGCATTGCTGGATTTTTTAACGCATCTTGATGAACTTGAGGCGCCGCAATAAATGATTCTAGGATTTTCAGATGAGAATTAGCCACATAAAAAGCGGCTGTTGCAGGTGGTATTAAATAAGACCAAGCATACCATTGATTAAAAAGCGGTTCAATGATGACATTGGGTTTAAGATAGACTGGGTTTGTTTGGTGTGAAATTATCATGGTTAAAATTCGATTTCTTCTCGTTCTTCTTCGGTTTCTATAGGGGTTTGTAATTTATTGATTGTCTGTTTTTTCTGCAACAATTCTGCTAAACTGGCGACGTTGGATGCTTCAAACAAGTCGATTACAGTTATATGAACGGGAAATCTAGGTAATAACTGAGCGATTAATTGAGTGGCTAACAATGAATGTCCGCCTAACTCAAAAAAGTCATCATATATTCCAACTCCTTCAACTTCAAGCACTTTGGCGAAAATCTCAGCTAATATTTCTTCTGTTGGGTTGCGAGGTGCAACAAATTCTTCTGAGGTTGAAGGTTCTTGATATAGGTTTGATAAGGCTTGATGATCAACTTTTCCGTTGGGTGTTAAGGGTATGGTTTCCAATTCAACAAAACTGATCGGAATCATGTATTCTGGTAACTTTTCTTTGAGGAAATTTCGCAGTTCTTTTGAGGTTAAATTGACGCCTGACTTCACCACAAAGTAAGCCACTAATCTTTTATCTTTTCTGGGTTCTTCTTGAACAATAACAACGCTATTTCTGACTTGGGGATGTTGGTTTAATAAAACTTCTATCTCTCCGGGTTCTATGCGAAAACCGCGAATTTTGACTTGATGATCAACCCGTCCAAATAGCTTAATACTTCCATCCGGTAAATAACCCGCTAAATCTCCGGTTTTATACAAACGATTTGAACTATTCTCAAACTCAGAGGGCGAATAAAAAGGATTGGGAATAAACGTCTGTGCAGTTTTTTCGGGTTGGTTTAAATAACCTCGCGCTAACCCAACTCCTGCGATATAAAGTTCACCTAAAACCCCAACAGGAACTGGTTGTAAATGACTATCTAAAACGTAAAGCTGTTTATTCGTACTGGGGCGAATTGTCGGTTGATTTGAATAGCCATTTCCACACTCAACCATACTTGCATTTACTGTTACTTCTGTTGGCCCGTAAGCGTTAATAAAACGGCGATTTTTTGACCAATGATTAATCAAATCAACGCTCGGTGCTTCCCCTCCGACTAACACCATTTCTAAAGCAGGTAAATTTTCAAAAGGAGTCGCGGCTAAAGCTGAGGGAGTAATGGTAATATGAGTAATATTTTTATTGCGTAAAAGTGTTAATAATTCTTTTCCTGGGAGTAAGGTTTCAACGGGTGCTAAACAGAGTTTTCCGCCGCTTGCTAACGCCATGATTATTTCAGGAATAGACGCATCAAAGCTAAAGGAAAAGAATTGAAGAACACAGCTATCAGCATGAACTTGACAGACGCGAATTTTGTCTTCTGTGAGGTGAACTAACCCGTTGTGAGGAATGAGAACACCTTTGGGAAGTCCTGTAGAACCGGAAGTATAAATCAGATAAGCGAGGTGATCAGGTGAAACTGAAACTTGGGGATTTTCTGGGGGTTCTTTACTGATAATATTCCAGTCTTTATCTAAACAAATAACATCTAAATCAGAGGTTTGAGAAATAGACAGATGAGATTGAGTTAATAAGACTGAAATTTGTGAGTCTTCCACCATGTAGGCGAGTCGTTCTGCGGGATAATTTGCATCCAGGGGAAGATAAGCACCCCCCGCTTTAAAGACGCCTAAAAGGGCGATAATCATCTCAAAGGAACGCTCAACACAAATCCCAACTTTTACTTCTGGTTTGACTCCTTTTTGGATTAAATAATGGGCGAGTTGATTACTGCGTTGGTTGAGTTCTTGATAGGTTAATTGTTCGTCTTTAAATATTAAAGCAACTGCATCGGGAGTTTGATTAACTTGCTGTTCAAACAGATGATGAAAGCATAAATGTTCTGTATAGTTTTTCTGAGTTTGGTTCCAAGCTTTTAAAATTTGATGCTGTTCACTGGGGGTTAATAGGGATAACTCACCAATTCGTTTATCTGGGTTTTTAACTATTTCTTCTAATAAGGTTTGAAAATGTTCAACCAGACGAGAAATTGTTTCTGCTTTAAATAAATCTTGGTTGTATTCAAACCCCCCGACTAATTCTGATGAGGTTTCATAGATATCTAAACTTAAATCTAATTTAGCAGTTGGGTTTGTTTGTTTGAGAGAACTTAAACTTAAATCGGGTAATTTAAAATCAGCTTGGGGAGCATTTTCGAGTCTAAATTTAACTTGAAATAAAGGATTATAACTGAGATCGCGTTCAGGATGGAGGTGTTCAACCAGTTTTTCAAAGGGTAAGTCTTGATGATCGTAGGCTTCCCAAGTTGTCTTTTTAACACGCTGAAGAAACTCTCGAAAGGTTGGGTTTCCTTTTAAAGAACTTCGCAAGACTAAGGTATTGACAAAAAAGCCGATTAATCCTTCTATTTCTTTGCGGTTACGATTCGCAACGGGAGAACCAACGATAATATCTTCTAAACCTGTATAACGGTAAAGTAAGACGTTAAATACTGCTAATAATATAACAAATAAAGTAACCCCTTCTGCTTGGCTAATAGCCTTTATTTTATGGGTTAAATGTTCAGAAATTACAAAGGTTTGATTGTCTCCTCGAAAGCTTTGAACTCGACTCCGGGGAAAATCGCTGGGAAGTTGCAAAACGGGTAAGGTTCCCTGAAGTTGTTGTTTCCAATAGGAGAGTTGTTTCTCTAAAACTTCGCCTTGTAACCACTGACGTTGCGAAATTGCAAAGTCTGCATATTGCAGGGATAATTCGGGTAAAGGTGAAGGTTTATCCTCACAAAATGCTGTGTAAATTGTGACGAGTTCTCGGATAAATATTTCCATTGACCAACCATCGGAAATAATATGGTGCATTGTTAATAACACCACAAATTCGGCTTGTTCTAGTTTTAATAAGGTGACTTTTAATAATAAATTTTTTACTAAATTAAAGGGTTTTTGTGCTTCTTCAGTCATTAAACGAATGACTTCTGCTTCCTGTTCTGTTTTGTCTAAAGGCTGTAAGTTAAAGTGAGAAATTTCTAGGGTTGCATTCTCAGAAATAACCTGAACAGGTTGACCATCCTGTATAATAAAGTTGGTGCGTAATATCTCGTGTCTTCGGATGATTTCATTGAGGCTTTTTTCAAACAACTCAATATTTAATTCTCCAGTTAAACGGACTGCACTGGGAATGGTATAAGTCGCTGTATCGGGTTGAAGTTGTTCTAAAAACCAAAGTCGCTGTTGAGCGAAAGAAAGGGGTAAATTTTGTTGACGGGAGACGGGTTGAATGGCTTCTAACGGACTTTGAACAGACTGCTGAACTTGACTAATAAAGCTGATAATTTCGCTTTTACGTTGCTTGAGTTGATGAATTAAATCATCGGTTAATCGTTCTTCTGGCGCACTGAACCGTAACCGTTTTTCTAGATTGGTATTTTTGTCTGCACCCTCGACCCATAGTTTGACATCCAAACGGTACAGGTCTAATAAAAATTCGTCAATTGATTTCATAATTAAGATTGAATGTCATTAATTTACAGTCAAAGGTTTACATACAGCATGATGCCATTGGATGAATGATAGTAGTGCAAGCGTCCTCGCTTGCTGGTTTCTACACAGAACCCAAAACAGGGCGGGTTTATAGAGGTTGTCTGTGGGAAGACATTAATTTTGGCGGAACCCGCCCCTACAGTTTTTGAGAAAAATTCTTAAAAGACTTTAACATATTCTTTTTGTTTTAGCAAGGAAAATTGATTCATTTAACCACAGTCAACTAAACAATAGAAAATTCAAAAATTATTGCTGAAATTGACCGTTTTCCCAGGTTCCTTCTACACGAGTACCGTCTGCATAAACATAGGTTCCTTTGCCATGTTTTTTCCCGTCTTTAAACTCCCCTTGATATTGATCGCCATCAGCATATTTACAAACAGCCTGACCGTTAAAATTGCCTGCTTGAAGTTCCCCTTCACAGCGATCGCCATTCGCAAACGTATAAACCCCTTTGCCGCTAATTTGACCGTCTTTAAATTCCCCTTCATAACGATTGCCATTGGCAAAAGTTAATACCCCTTCTCCTTGAGGTTTTCCCGCTTGAAATTCTCCTTGATAGCGATTACCATTAGAATATTCTCGCACACCTTTACCCTGAAATTGCCCGTCGCTAAATTCTCCTTGATACTGTCCGCCTTCGGCATAAGTATAAGTTCCTTTACCCTGAAATTGTCCGTTATTAAATAGTCCTTCATAGCGATCGCCATTCGCCAAGACATAAACCCCTTTACCCTGGCGGCGACCCCCAACTAATTCCCCTTCATAACGGTTTCCAGAGGAATATTCACAAACGCCTTGACCATTGAGTTGACCCTCTTTCACCTCACCTTCACAGCGATCGCCATTCGGTGTAATATAAACCCCTTTTCCGCTCGGTGATCCGGCGTTAAATTCTCCCTCATAACGAGCGCCATTCGCCGAAATAAACACACCCTGACCTTGAAATGCACCCGTTACAACTTCCCCTTCATAGCGATCGCCATTGGCAAACTCCCAGACTCCTTTTCCGTTAAATTCACCCGCTAAAAATTCCCCTTCATAGCGACCGCCATCCGCAAACGTATAAACCCCAATTCCTTCAGGTTTTCCCTCTGAAAAATTTCCTTCATATTTTGCACCATTTGGATATTCACAGACTCCTTTTCCGTTTAATTTACCATTACTAACTTCCCCTTGACAACGAGTTCCATCTGGGGTTTTAATTTCGGCTGCCTTAACAGTAACTCCCCAAAATAAAAGTGTAATGATTAATAAATAGATAAAAGGAAACATGGCTAATCAATTTTTTGATAAACTGCAATTTTTTGTTAGTTTAAGGTAAACTGAATGGGTAAACGAACTGGGCGACTTGCACCGCCATCGGGAGGCAAAAATCGCATCCGAGAAGCAGCTTCGATCGCAGCTTCATCGAGATCAGTATTTCCACTCGACTGCACAATTTCCAATTGAGCAACTCGACCATCTGTTCCCACCAAACCCCGAACAATTGCCGTTCCCTCAACGCCCTGATCTCGGAGACTGTTAGGATATCGCGGCACACAGTTATCGACACAACTCAACCGTCCACCCCCTCCATAAGCCGTGTCCGTCTCATTTCCCGCGCTGTTGCCTGTCCCCCCCTCGACCCCATCGGGACGCCCAGGCGCCTCACCCCCTCGGCCATCTAAGGGGGAACCGCCAAACGCCTGATCTCCTGTGCCGGGAGTTTGCCCACCTGTGGGACTCTCACCGCTTCCAATTCCGGCAAAAGACCCTTCTAAACCGGAGGGAGAACCCCCAGTTCCGGGTTGAGGAACGGCACCTTGAGACGGTTGCGATCGCTCGGCTGCTGCACCCAAAGCGGCTGTATCATTGGCTGTTGGGGTTTCTGTGGGGGTGTTGGCGGCTCCGCCCTCGACTTCTAACTCACCCAGGGGACTGGTGAGGGGGGCATCTGGGGCAATATCCGCTTCGGCAAGGGGTTCAGGGGGGGCTAAGTCTGCTAGAGGTTCGGGCGGGGGGTTATCCGCTAACGGTTCGGGTTCGCTCAAGGGTTCCTCTGACATCGCCGCTAAGGGATCTGCGGCGGGTGGGGGTTCTTCGGCGAAGGGTTCCGGTTCCGGCGGAGCAATGGGTGCAGGTTCAGGGGGCGGTTGTTCGGCGACGGGTTCGGGTTCAGCTTCAGGAAGGCTTTGTAGGTCTGCTGGGGCTGGCTGTAATGATTCAGTTTCCGGTTGATCGACCGGAGGATCTACAGAGGCGAATTCTTCAACAACTTCTTCAACAATTTCTTCGGGAATTTCTTCCGGTTCTTCAACAATTTCTTCGGGAATTTCTTCAACTACTTCTTCGGGTTCTTCGACGATTTCTTCGGGTTCCGGTTCAACTTGTTCTTCTTCGACGACCTCTTCTTCAACGACGATAAATTCTATGGCATCTTCTTCAACAATTTCGAGTTCTCGATCCAGAAAACCACTGAACGCCAAAGCAAACAGTCCGCCATGAATTAGGGCTGATGCAACTAGACCTGCGATGATCCAGAGTTTGACTTTTTGCTCGTCTTTATGTCGTTGTTCAATGCAAGTTTCTGAGAGACTCATAACTGAAAAATTGAAAGAGCAACTATTCTGAGGAATATTAGGATTTTAAATCTTTAATTCTCTCCTGGAGAATCAGGTTTTTTGGTGGCGATCGCCAGTTTTGCCCCTTCTACTCGTCGGATTTGATCCATCACTTCCACAACGGTTCCGTGATTAACAGCCTCGTCTGCATTTAGGATCACAATTCGAGTTTCATTACCCGGAATAAGTTTTCGCACTTCCTGTTCCAGTTGTTGAACGGCGAGGCTTTCGCGATTAAGTGCGACTTTTCCTTCGCTGTCAATCGTAACAGCAATTTGTTCGGTTTGTTGCTGTTGAGATGTTGAGGCTTTGGGCAGGTTAACGGGTAATCCTTCTGAGCGGGTTAAAAATAGGCTAGAAATAATGAAAAATGCCAAGATTGAGAAAATCACATCAATCATCGGCACGATGTTAATTTCTGCCGGACGATCCGCTTCGTCATCCATGAGGTTGATCATAAATTTAGCTATCTATAAGGATCTAAAACGTTTTGAATTAGGCTTTATGAACGAGGGCATTATTTCGCAATTTATCATATTCATATTTGCGACGATACAGGAGTTCGAGTTGACCTCCGTATTCTTGAATCAGGGCAACTTGCCGTTTATAAAAGGCGCGAAAGGTATTGGCAAATAAAAGGGTAAAGATTGCTACAATCAATCCCAATACGGTAGAAGCTAAAGCCTCGGTAATTCCTCCTGTTACCCCTGTACTGCTACTTCCTTGAACATCACCAATTCGCAGAGAAGAAAATGCAGTCATTAATCCTAAAACGGTTCCCAATAATCCCAGTAACGGGGAAACAGCAATAATGGTGTCAAACACACTATTAAAGCGGCGTAAAACCGGAAGTTCGGCTTGGGCGGCACTCTCGATCGCGATGCGAAATTCTTCGGGGTTCGGTTCTTCAAGTTCGAGGGCTTCGAGAAAAATTCTCGCAATGGGAAGATCGACATTCAGTTGCAGAAGGTCTATAGCCTGTTGGGGATAGGACTTATAGAGTTTGAGGGCTTCTCGCACGACTTGACTTTGACGCCGCCAGATGCGGAACCAAAAAAAACCCCGCTCGATCACAAAGGCGATCGCTAATATAGAGAATACAAGCAACGGCCACGCCACGATGCCTGCATCCTGCACTAAACTACTGACTTGCATGGAACTCGCTTTCTGAGGTAGACAATGAAACTCCTAACGGATGCTTTACGTTATACCACTATCTCTGCTAAATGAAAAGTCTTATCAATAAGATTTTAAGATTGACTAGCAGTTGACAAGAGGATAAAGAATCGGTACACTCTACCTTTGCCGAGTCTGACCAAGAAAAAAAGATACTCTCAGACTGGCTACAAGTGCATCAAGTCAAGGCTATCACTGAGTTTTGGAGGTTGGAACTGTGAGCCTACGGGTGAACGGTCGGATCAGTTCCGCCTGTTGAACCGGAGTCAAAAGTCGCTGATTTAGATGAGAGTAAAAATTGTTAAATTTTGAGAAAACTTGAGAATGACTGAAAATAGTCTGGAGAAAGTCCCAATATTTGATACACTCAATGAAATTAAAAAGATTTAATCTTATCTGTTTGTAAGGGTAGAGCATCTGTAATGCCAACTGTTGCAACTGACTGAAGTGGCATTCCTCAATCTTGATAGCCTTTCAATCCAGTCCGCTATAATCTAAGCTGTTTTATTAATTGAGAAAGATTCTTAAACATGACCAGTAACTTTGATCCCTCCAGTAACGTTTTCCAACTGACTCCAGGCCCCGATGTCTTCACTGTACTCACAGGACAGCTTGCCAACTTCCCAGGAGGTTTAGCGGCTTTAGCTGGGAATGACAGTGTAACGGGTTCAGCGAGTAACGACTTGATCAATGGAAATCAAGATCGAGACACCCTATCCGGGGGAGGGGGGAACGACACCTTGTTTGGCGGTATCGGAGAAGATGAACTGTTTGGACAGCTTGGCAATGACACCTTGTATGGAAACAAAGGGTTAGATAACCTCGATGGCGGAGACGGAAATGATTTGTTATTCGGAGGTTTAGATCGAGATGCTTTAGTGGGTGGCTTAGGAAATGATACCCTCTCCGGTGATAAAGGAGAAGATTATCTCATCGGAAATCAAGGTGCGGATGTCTTTGTTTTGAGTTCGGAAGGGCCGGGAGTATCCAATCAATTTGGTGATTTTATCCTAGACTTTGATAACACTGATTCGATTGGATTAGCCCCAGGATTAACCGCAGGTAATCTAAGATTTAGTGAGGAAAGTATTAATATTGAAGACACCTTAGAGTTGTTGCCTTTTGATTTAGGTTTAGCAGATTTAGCAGAACAAGGTGTTTTTAATCTCAGTTCTCTATTTAATGCTGCGGGTAGTGTTAGATATACAGAAATTTCGACAAACAGTGGCGAGGTCTTAGCGGCAGTCGTCAATCAAACTCCTGAATCTTTATCCAGTCGCATCATTTCTGTACAGTTGTAAACATTAAATCTTTTCGTTGAGAGAGATAGAAGTTGAAGTTTATATAAACCTCTATTTTCTCTCAAAACCTTTTCTTTAGCTCGATTGTTCGCCTTAGTTTTGTGGACTTAGCCGCCTCAATTTTTTCTAATGAAATTAGATGAAAATTACCTGTCATTTTTCTTAGCCACCTTGCTCAGTATGGGGGTGACGCCAGTTGCTTTTGCTGAGTCCACTTGTTTAGCAGAAGAACGCGAACGTCAAGCCGAGGAATTAACTTCTGAAGATGAAATACCAAATAACTGTCAATCACCCTCCGAACAACTCACTGCAACTCAGGCATTAACAATCAGTTTATATGAACCCGAAGTTTCAGAGGTTTCAAGTATTCAAGAAATAGAAGAACCTTTCACAGAAGCTAAATATCTTTCTCCAGAATTCTCACCTCCTCCCCCTCAAACCTTTCAAGTCACCCAAGCCGAATCAGCCGTTGTACAAATTACTGGAGTGAGTTTAAATCCGACACCTGGAGGCGTAGATATTGTCTTAGAAACAGCGAGTCAAACCACACTGCAAACCTCAACTTCTATAGACGGAAATACATTAACCACTGAAGTTTCTAATGCGGTATTAGCTTTACCGAGTGGGGGAAGTTTTCAAGCCGAAAATCCAGCCACCGGAATTATTTCTGTTCGAGTCCAACAAATCAGTGAAAATCTGGTTCAAGTGATTATTGTTGGAGAAGATGCGATTCCGACTGTAACGGTTAATCCTCGTGATACAGGTTTAGTTTTAAGTGTTACTCCCGAAGAAATTATTCAAATCACAGTAACCGCCACCCGAACCGAAGAAAATCCTGATGATATTTCTCGCTCGATTACCATTATTGAACGAGAACAAATTGAACAACAGAGCAATATGTCAATTAACTTAAGAGAAATTCTCGCTCGAGAAGTTCCAGGATTTTCGCCCCCAGATTTACAACGAAACCAAAATGGAACATTGCGAGGGCGTCCGCCTTCTTATTTAATTGATGGTGTACCGATTGATTCTAACGGAATTCGAGGTTCATTTTTAAATATTTCTCCCGATGCGATTGAACGAATTGAAGTAATACGCGGCCCAAACGCCGTTTATGGTTCAGAAGCAACAGGCGGAACCATTAACTTTGTGACTCGAAGACCCTCGGAAGTACCTGTTACAAATATTAGAGTCGGCGCTGATTTTTCCGGGGCAGATAATTCGTTTTTTGAGGGAGATAGTGATGGGAATGTGCTGGAATATTCTCTGTCGGGTGCGATTTCTCCTAAAGTTGGTTTTCGGGTAAATTTTTCCCGAGAGCGAACCGAAACCTATTATGATGGTGAAGGAGATCCGATTTTTAATTTTCGCCCCCTAGATAAGAGTGAAGCCTTTAATGCTTTAGCGAGTTTAGGGATTTATTTTACTGAAAAACAACGACTAAATTTCACGTTTAACTATTACTATAATGAGCGAGCTGAGAATAATTTAATTCTCGATCAAAGCGTTAATGAACTTCCGGCAGGAACCAGTAAAGCTAGAGCGATAGAAGTCGGAAATCAAGACTTTATTGATACCAATCCAGCGTTTAATCGTAATACGTTGGCGAATCTAGTTTATAGCCATGACGATTTATTTTTTAATAGTCAAGTTCAGCTTCAAGCTTACTATACCTCAAAACCAGAATCCCAAGGAGTTCAAGATGGTCGAGTCTTGCTGCAAGAGGTTTATGTCAGTCAAATTGATGTCGAAAACTGGGGCGGACGTTTACAAGTTAATACGCCTTTATTTACCGGAGCGAGTTTATTTTGGGGAGCAGATTATAAACATGATCGACCGAGTAATACCTATGATATTATCGATGCGGAAGAATTTGATGAAAGTGGCGGACGAACGATTCGCAAAATTGATGAACGAACATTTATTCCTGAATACACGGTTGGAGAGTTAGGAATCTTTGGTCAATTCAAATGGGAACTGGGTCAAGATTGGGTGATTAATGCGGGTGCGCGTTATTCAAGTTTTGATGTTAGTATTCCTCAGTATACGAGTTTTGAAGGAATTGATGTTGAAGGAGGTGATTTAAACTTTAGTAATGTGGTCTTTAACTTGGGTACAGTTTATAAAATCACAGATCAATTTAATATTTTTGTCAACTTTTCTCAGGGATTTTCCTTACAACGATTTAGCGAGTTACTGACTTTTCCCCAAGAAGGATTTTCAATTTCAGAAGATGTTGATGATCTTCAGCCTCAAAAAGTAAGTAATTATGAACTCGGAGTTCGAGGAACTTGGTCAAGTTTTGAATTTACAGTTTCAGGTTTTTATAATGATTCAAAATTTGGGGTCGTTTCTATTGATCGGGGGGATGGTTTATTCTTACCTGTCCGCGCACCTAGACGGATTTATGGCGTAGAAGCAACGGTTGATTGGCAACCTTTTAATAAGTTAAGTTTAGGAGGTACAGTCAGTTGGCAAGAAGGAGATGTTGACGTAGAAGATGATGGAAATTATCTCGCAATTACCAGTACAGAAATTTCACCTTTAAAAGTGACTGCCTATGTTGAAAGTGAATTTATAAAAGGTTGGTTTAATCGTTTACAATTAATCGTGGTTGGCGATCGCGAAAGAGCCTTTGATGATGACATTGATTCCTCCCCAGTAGAGACTTACACTGTTGTTGATTTAATTAGTAGTATTCAAATCGGGCCGGGAACGTTCAATATTGGAATTGAAAATATATTTGACAACTTTTATTTCCCCGTAGAGTCTCAAGTTTTAGGAGGAACCAGTAATGATAACCGTCGTCCGGGTCGAGGTCGAACCCTTAGTTTTAATTACCGAGTTAGCTTTTAGATGAATCAGCAAATATCGCCCAAATTCTGGCAGCAATTCTGGATCATTGCCAAACTTTATTGGTCTTCTAGAAATCAGAAAAAAGCCAAAATATTACTTTTACTCCTGATTGCTTTATCCTTTATTAGCAGTGGATTTCTCGTCCTAGAAACATTACAAAGAGGAGAAATATTATCAGGTCTAGCGGCTCAAAATTATCAGCGATTTTGGCAAGCTACGTTACTCTTTTTTTGCTTGATTTTAATCGGTGTTCCTAGCCTCGGATTTAATAACTACATTCAAGGGAATTTAAGCTTACATTGGCGACGCTGGATGACTCGCAACTTTCTCGAACGATACTTAGATCATCAAGCCTTTTATCACCTCAACACCCATTCAGAAATTGATAACCCAGACCAACGAATTTCAGAAGATATTCGCGCTTTTACTCAACAATCTCTCTATTTTTTTGTTTTATTTTTAAACGCAGTTATACAGCTCATTTTCTTTATCGGGTTGCTGTGGTCAATCTCTCACTTTTTAACGCTATTTTTAGTATTTTATGCTTTAGTTGCAACTTTCATCGCTACCTTGATTTTTACTCGAACTTTAGCTAAAATAAATTATATTCAACTCCAAAAAGAAGCCGAACTTCGCTCCGGTTTAGTTCATGTTCAAGATGACGCGGAAGCGATCGCACTCTATCGGGGTCAATCCCAAGAATCCCAAGAACTTCATCATCGATTCTTACAAGTTTATCAAAACTTTAGCCGACTTATTCAATGGGAATTTAATCTCAGCTTATTTCAAAATAGCCTCCAATACATCACGTTTATTTTACCTGTTATTATTCTTTCACCGAGTATTCTATCAGGACAATTAGAAATAGGCGTTATCGCCCAATCTGAATCTGCATTTGGTCGCATTTGGTTCGCACTCAGTCTGATTCTGAATGAATTAGAAAACTTAAGTGCTTTAGCCGCATCAACAACCCGTTTATTTATTCTACATCAAGCTTTCCAAACTTCCAGTCAACCGTCCAAAAACTCCGTTATACAAATTCAAGAGAGTCAAAACTTGATCCTTGAAAATCTTACCTTAAAAACGCCAGACTATCAAAATACATTAATTAAAAACCTATCTCTGATTATTCAATCAAACGAATCTTTACTGATTACCGGAGCGAGTGGTGTTGGAAAAAGTTCTTTACTGCGTGCGATCGCAGGTTTATGGACATCTGGAGAAGGAAAAATAACTCGACCCCAGCGAGAACAAATGCTTTTTCTTCCTCAACGTCCTTATATGATTTTAGGATCTTTACGTCAGCAACTCCTCTATCCTCATCCAGAAAATCAGTTGAATGATCAACAATTACTCGATGTTCTCAAACAGGTTAATTTACCCGATATTTCTACTCAATACGGTGGGTTAGACATCATCAGAAAATGGTCACAAGTGCTTTCTATTGGAGAACAACAACGTCTAGCTTTTGCCAGATTACTACTACATCAACCCGAATACGCCATTTTAGATGAAGCAACCAGTGCATTAGATATAGACAATGAAGAATTACTCTATCAACATCTTCAAAAAACAGGAATTCATTTGATTAGTGTAGGTCATCGTTCCACCCTCTTCAAATATCATCAACGAGTGTTAGAACTATCAGGGGATTTGAATTGGCGTTTACTGAATTCTCACGAATATCAATTTTATGATCAAAAAAATTAATCTAAAACTCTGGGAAAAATGGTTATCCGTTGCTCATCTTTATTGGTCTTCTTATGAACAATGGGGTGCGATCTCTCTTTTAGTTGTAATTATTATTTTATCACTGCTGGTTTCGGGTTTATTAGTTGCAGTGGCTATTTTTTTAGGAGAAATAACATCAGCACTGGTTGCTCAAAACTCCCAACGTTTTCAGCAAGCATTACTCTTGTTTATCGGCGTGATTATCATCGGCACTTTCGCCTCTTCATTCAAACTGTATTGTCAAGCCAAATTAAGCCTATACTGGCGACGATGGCTAACGCATTACTTGATCAATTGCTATCTGGATAACTCTACCTTTTACTTCCTGAGTGAATCTTCGGAGATTGATAATCCTGATCAAAGAATTGCTGAAGATATTAAAACCTTTACTCAACAGTCGGTTATTTTATTCTCCAGTCTACTCGACTCTATTTTACAACTGATCGCTTTCACAGGTACACTCTGGTCAATTTCTCCTTTTTTAATGACTTTTCTCGTGAGTTATTCTCTCATCGGGACTGTATTTGCAACCGTGTTTTTTGGTCGAATCTTAGTCGGGATAAACTATAAACAACTTCAAAAAGAAGCGGACTTCCGTTATGGATTAATTCAAATTAGAGAACAAGCAGAATCTATCGCTTTTTATCAAGGTCAAAGCCAAGAATTCAAGATAGCTTGGAATAAATTTCAACAAGTTTTTATCAACTTCAAATATTTAATTATATGGCAACTGTATCTCAATCTTTTTCAAAATACTTACCAATACATCACATTTATCATTCCGGGATTAATTCTCGCGCCTCAGATTTTTTCTGGAGAACTAGAAGTCGGAATTGTTACCCAAGCTGGAACCGCATTTAAAACCATTTTAATTGCTCTGACCTTAATGATTGCTCAACTCGATAAACTTAGCCTTTTAGCAGCTACAGCGAATCGCTTAGAAAGATTAAAACAATTGATGAGCAACTTTCCGACTCTCAAATCCGATCAAACAACGATTGAAATCATTGAAAGTTCTCAACTCGCTTTTCAAAACCTTTGTTTACAAACGCCTGATCAGAAAAGAACAATCATCAACCATCTATCTTTTTCGATTTCTCCTCAAGAAAATCTGCTGATTATCGGAGCCAGTGGTGTCGGAAAAAGTTCGCTTTTACGAGCAATTGCAGGGTTAGGTCAATCGGGTTCAGGAGTCATTTTTCGACCCAAACCTGAAGAGATTTTATTCTTACCTCAACGTCCTTATGTGTTTCAAGGGTCTTTGCGTCGTCAATTACTTTATCCTCAAACCGAACCCAACATTTCTGATGAAAGACTTTATCACATTTTACAACAAGTTAATCTGAACAAATTAGCAGTCAAACGTTCAGATTTAGATAGAATCGAAGATTGGAGTCGAATTTTATCCACCGGAGAACAGCAGCGTTTAGCCTTTGCGCGTCTGTTTCTCTATCAACCTCGTTATGCAATATTAGATGAATCTACCAGTGCTTTAGATTCCGAAAACGAAGAATTCCTTTATCAACAACTGACCGATTTAAAAATCACCTATATTAGTGTTAGTCATCGTCTCACAATTTTGAAGTATCATCAATATCTCTTGAAACTAGAACCCAACCAAAATTCAATTGTTGTACCCATTCCCCAATAAATACAAACTTGTCCGTTCTTTCCGCACTCGTCACAATAACGGTATAGAATTGAACAGGCTTAGTGTTCAGTTTGTTAACCTTATCCCCTTATTTTGATGAGCGATACTGCCATTGTGAGAACCGAGGGTAATCCCTTAAATGTTCGCTCTAGCCCGAATGGTGAGATTATCGATAGTATCCCCAACGGTACCGAAGTTGTAGTGATAGGTTCTCCGGTGAAAGTGGGAAACTGGAATTGGGTATCAATTGGCCCGAATCGTTGGGTCGCGATGGAATTTTTAGTCCTGCGCCCCACTCCCAACACAGCCCAGCCTTCAACAACCGATGGACTCAGTGGGCCAAAAGTCGTGGCGACTCAAACCTCCCAATCTATTGCTGGAGGACTAAAGGTTTATCAGACCGAGTTAATCGATAGTGCAGGTCGTGTGATTAACCGAATACGCTGCATTTCCGGTCGAGTAGGCTTGCAAGAACCATCCAATTTCCCAGAGTCTCAAACCCCGATACCCTTTGGGATATACAGCTTTGATTATCCCGGTCATGTGGAGTACGCAGAAGGCGAATTTGGGGGCGTGTGGTCGCCTGTCACCCCAACCTTTGAAACCCAGCGAGGGGGATTTGGCATTCACTACGACCCTTCCGCCTTTGAAAACAACTCCCAAAGCGGAACAGCCGGCTGTTTAGCAACACCCACCCCCGAAGAGCGAGATGTGATGACCAATTTTATTATTCGCTACAAACCCACCCATTTAATTGTCCGGAAAGGTTAGGCAATCATCCAATGGTACGGGTAATTTTTGAATTACCCCTACAACTGATAACGGGTGACTGAAAATTGACATACTCCCACCGTTAATTGCTAAAGCAATTCTTCCGGGGGATTCTTAGATTCACACCTAAAAGTTTCTGCTTCACAGACTCTTGGCTAGGCATTACTGCCCCCGCTAGATCGTCTCCACAGA
>NZ_JAYGHR010000064.1:0-159194 GCF_034932365.1 Limnoraphis robusta BA-68 BA1
GGGGAGAGGATTTTTTTCCGATGAAAAATAGCTTTTTGTTAATAAAAATTCCCCCCATCTCCCCACCTCCCTACCTCCCCACCTCCCCACAAATCAAGTTTTCGGGTTAGAACGAAACGGCCCTGCCGTTAAGATAGGATAGGGGACAGTCAAAAAACCGATAACGGGTAGGGGTAATTGATGAATTACCCCGACAAGACTGATAACAGTGAAGGGCGGGTTTATATCAGTGATCGCTTAGAGAGATAAAACAATGGAGAACCCGCCCCTACGCTCACGGGTGAGTGTGAACTATCTCCCCCGGAAACCTATTGGCTACTTCTTAGCGAATTAACCGTACTGTCAAACTCAGAGGCGGCTGTGTTTTTTGCATCCCTTGGGAGTTACGAGGGCCAAAGAAATAACACAAAGACTCAGCAGCAGATTTTTGTTTAATATTGATCAAGCCAAAAGGGAAAGGTTCTTGATCGACTTGATCGCAGTCGCTCGAAGCAAGCAACAAAGGGGTGCGAACAGAACGCACTTGAGACTGATCTTCGACGAAAAAATTTGACTGAGCGTGCGAAACTGACGAAATCGCAGCGATCGCACCAACCCAAATAATGCACTCCATCCAAGTCCATCGACTCATCATCACCAACACTCCTAAACAGCTAAACCGATTTGACTCAAAGCAACTCCAAACACAACTGAGAGCCAGATGACTGTCGAGAAACTCTATGCACCCGTCTAAGTTGTCGCACAAGAAGAAGCGTTTAATCCTGATTACTCACCGTGTTCGAGGCTTTGGGCGGCGAATTTCAAGGCTTGCTCGGCAGTCGAAATTTGACCTTCAACCTGTGCCAGTTGAATCTTCATCAGCAGTTGACCGATTTTCGGACTCGGAGACAAATTTAATCCAGCCATCAACTCGTTCCCTGTGATCAACAACTGAGGATGAGCCACCCGATCATCAGGGTTCAAGAAACGTTCAATCAGAGGCGATAGACTTTCAATAGACAGTCCCCAAGCAACAGCTTGGACAGCTAAGGCGGGAAATAGCGTTCCGACTTCTTGGAAGAGAAAATACTGCTGTCTGAGAGAGATTTGCGGGGGAGATGTTTGCTGCAATGAAGATAAACCTTTGATCAAAGCGATCGCCGCCCTAATTTCGGTTTTGCTGTATTTTAACTGGGTTAACTCAACTTCGGCGACGGCGGGATCAGGACTCAGTAAACAGGTGAGTTTGGCTAAGGCGAGTAACGAAGTTTTGAGGGTATCGCGGATCGGATGGGATAATCGGAGTGTTAATGTCGGTGATTGTTGGTTCAACCTCTCAGCCACCGGATCAATTTCTAGCAGTCGATCAAAATGTTGAGAGGCGTTTGGAAAGAAACTCGACAACAAACCGTCTTCTATGGCTTGCTTGATCCACAAAGCCTTCCCAGAGACATTTAATAAATATCCCAACTCAGTTTGGACTCGTTCGACGGCGACTTGAGTTAAAAACGGGGCGAGTTGACGGATAGTGGCTTGGGTTTGAGGTTCGAGTTGAAACCCCAGTTGTGCGGCTTGACGGTAGCCCCGTAGGAGTCGCAACGGATCATCGCGGAGGTTTTCAGGGGAAATCATGCGGATCAGTCGTTGTTTCAGGTCGGTTTGGCCTTGGTGGGGATCGATCAGGTCTTGGGTAAAGGGGTTATAGGCGATCGCATTGATGGTAAAATCCCTTCGTTGTAAATCTTGTGATAGACTGCTTCCCTCAGCTTGTGCAAAATCGACGGTTGCTTGGGGAAAAACCACTCGGGCGATTTGACGTTCTGCATCCAATAAGACAAATCCGGCTTTATAATAATTAGCTATATTCTTTGCAGTTGTAATTGCTTCTTCCAGTAAGACAAAATCTAAATCTAAGTATTCGGCTTTGCGGCCAAGCAGTTGATCTCGGACTGCACCTCCCACTAAATAAGCGGGTTGGGGTAGCCATTCTCGGTCAAACGGCCAGGTATCTGTAGACCAAATTGAGTTAAACGGTTTTGACATTGCAACAAAAATCAACCTATTTCTTTGGCCAGTTAATCTTACCTAAGCTACATTAGCTAATAAAGGACTGTCAATTTATTTCAGTCTGCTGAAATGCACAGAGGGTATTTAAAAATGTGTATTTGTGTCAATTGTCACTATGTTGATCGCTGTTTCACCTACCACGCCGTAGAAACACAGCATCAGGAACGTCACCTCACCGAAGATCCTACATTTGACCCGATTGAACCGACAATCAATGTTAACATTCGTTCCCGAGACAACGAGATCGAGATGGAATGGGATGTTGTGGGTTGTCAGAGTTTTAAGGAAGAAATGGGCAAATGGGCGAAGTTGCGCCCCGGTGAATTGATTCCGACCTAATAATAAATGCCGGACTGGAATCAAAGGATCGAGAAAAACGAGGAAACATCATAGCAAGAGGGATCAATTTTCCTGCAATTCCCAGACTCAAATCTTTCTGAATTTCCGATTCTCTATCCTTTTGTCTCCTGTCTGTTCCCTCCTGTTCTTTCTATCGATATTTTCAATTTAAAATCCATGCTTTTGTGCATTCACTATTCCAATGAGTCATTGCTTTAATCCCAATTGCACTCGCCCGCAGAATCCTAACGATGCCGAATTGTGTCAGAATTGCGGTTCTGTTTTGGTATTGAAATCCCCGGATGAAACGACCGAAATTGCCCGTTATCGAGGGATTCAATTGATTGGAGAAGGGGGCTTTGGTCGTACTTTTTTGGCGGTAGATGAGTCTCAACCTCTTCAACCTCGGTGTGCGATTAAGCAGTTTTTTCCTCAAGGAATGAATGGAAAAAAAGCGGCGGAGTTATTTCAGCAAGAAGCGAAACAACTTAAGCATTTAGGACAACATCCTCAAATTCCTCAATGGTTAGGTTATATCGAACAAGAGGGCTATCAATATTTAGTACAAGAATTTATCGAAGGGAAAAACTTAGCCCAAGAATTGTTTGAGAAAGGGGCTTTAAATGAAGATAAAATTCGACAATTATTAAAGGATTTACTCCCGGTTTTAGAGTTTATTCATAGTCATAAAATTGTACATCGTGATCTCAAACCCGAAAATATTATTCGTCGTCGCGCCCTATCAGAAACGGCAGGAAATCTGGTTTTAGTTGATTTTGGGGCGGCTAAATTAATGACGGGTGGGATGCTTCCCAAAACGGGAACAATGATAGGGAGTGCTGCTTATACAGCCCCGGAACAATTGATGGGGAAAGCGGTATTTGCCAGTGATATTTATAGTTTAGGCGTGACTTGTATTCATCTGTTAACGGAAGTTCCGCCCTTTGATTTATTTGATAGTCAAGAAGGAACTTGGGCTTGGCGAGATTATCTGAAAACACCTGTGAGTGATGAACTGGGAAATATTTTAGATAAAATGTTGCAAGGGGCGACAAGCCGACGGTATCATTCTGCGGCTGCGGTTTTGCGACAACTCAATCCTCCTCCGACTTATATCGATGCGTTTCCGGGGTTAAAAATCACTCCTGAAATGGAGTCAAATTCTTTAAATCAAGGGGATAAAAAGGTTATTCCAGCGTTAAAGGATTTACCCCAAAAACCCGTCAAAACATCTCTAAATATAACTCAATCTCAAGCCGAAAAAGTTCAAGTCACGTTACAAGATGCCTTGAGTTCTTATCCGATTAAAGTTCAAGTCAGTTGGGTGAAAAAACATCAACTTACGGTTGTGATTAATCGCCAAAAAGAGACTAGGGTTAATTATGGTTATTTAGCTAAGATCATTAGTTATGAACTCACTCAACTGCAACTCGAGAATGTGCGTCAAGTCAAGTTACTTGGACGAGTTAAAAATAGCAGTGTTCCTGAGTGGAAAAAACTGTTAGTGATTGATCGCAAAACTCAACTTAAAAATCAATTGATTAGACTGCAAACCCATCCGATTTACTTACAAGTCTCTCAAGTGGGTTCTCGAAAGTTCTGGATGAACACGATTCAACGAAAAGGGTTTTGGATCGATGTTTTGATGGGTTCAATGATTGCCTTTATTTTTAGTTCAAATGTAATTATCTTTTCGCCTTTAATGGCGTGGGTTATTGCTTTTGGTTTTATCCAGGTCAAAAGTCGAGTTTCTCAAACCAGTGAAATTGAAACGGGTGTTTTGTTTGGTACAATAGCCACTTTATTTCTGTTATTTGGTTTGTTGGATATAAAGGAGGAAACGCAAGGCATTTTTGGGATTATTTTAGCCGGAATTTTCATTGCTATGCCGATGTTTTACTCCAAAGGAAATTATTGATTTTTGTCAAATCTATCTATTAACAGTGGAAAGTTATAATGCAGTTTGATAGCAAAGAATATGGTTTAGCCCTTCATACGAGTAGCCCTGAACTTGGGTTAGCTGTCAGTAACTTTTCTGGAGAAATTCGTTCTCAAACGTGGAACTTGGGGCGAGATTTATCGGTGCAATTGCATCAATATTTGGCGGAGTTTATTCAACCTCAAACTTGGTCAGACTTGAAATTTATTGCAGTGGCTAAAGGGCCAGGTAGTTTCACGGGAACTCGCATGGGTGTGGTGACAGCAAGAATATTAGCCCAACAGTTAGAGATTCCGTTATTTTCTATTTCCACTCTCGCCGCGATAGCTTGGCAAACTTTTCAGAAAGATTCTATATTATCTGATAATTTAGCCCTCCAAATGCAAGCCCAACGCGGTCAATTTTTTGTGGCGATTTATGGGAAACAAGAGAATTTAATTGAATGTTTACCGGATACTGTGATGTCGCTGGAAACTTGGCAAACTACGTTAGAAACTTGGAAAAATCCCTATAAATTAGTTAAAGTCTCAGGCGGTTTAGGAGACTCAGCAATTAGTTTATTAGAATTAGCAAATCTAAACTTTCAACAAGGAAACTCTCCTCACTGGTCAGAAGCGTTACCCTTTTATGGACAGCATCCTGTTGAGAATTATATCACAAAAAATGAAACTTAGAACTCCTAAAAAGGAGAGATAAAAAAACATAAAGACACAGAGAACACCAAGAGAAAATCTTCGTGTCTTTGTGTCGAGCGTGGTGAGTTTTTCCATCAAAAAAATCTCGGTTTTATTTACTGCAACTTTACCGTTATCGGAGTTGTTACCGGATAATCTTCACCAATAACCAAGACTTTATAAACACCATCTTGGGTGATAGAAGTCAAAACAAACCCTTCTTTTAAATCCAACAATTGACCCGTTGGAGATTGAATCGCGAGGCTGACCGTATTGGCTTTAACGGTGAGAATTTGACCGCTTTTACAGGTAATTTTTAGGGGTTGAATTTGTTGTGAAAAAAGATTGATCTCCATCTGAATTTCACTCTGATTTGTGCCAATTTCAGCACTACGGCTTCCTTTATAGGCATACTCTGATAACCGCCAGTCGGTGAATTGATGATGGGAAGAATTACCACTCAAATTCTGACTCAAATCTACTTTAATCGCCGAGTGAGTTGATTCCTGTTGCGGATAAACTAATACACGATAAATCCCAGATTCCGGTAAAACACCTTTCCACTCACCGGAATAAAGAGTCGTTAATCCTTGACCTGAAGGGGTTAAAAGTTTCGCTCTGGAAGTACCATCAGACACTCCAAGGGTTAAATGTTGTCCCTGTTTTCCTTCAAAAATATAGAGAGTAGGTTGGTTGAGTGTGGCTTTAATTTCACCGAATCGAGAAATTGACTTGATGGGATAATTCATGGTGATGATTTGGGGTAGGGGTTAGCAAGGAGAGGGTGAACATCAATAGACAAGCAGCCTGTTAAGCCAGTAATATTCTTTTATACTAACAGTCTAAAATTTTCTCAGGGTACCTTAAACTTAGCCGTGATACTTGTTGAAGCTTCACATGAAATCTGTAGTTTTACGGAAGATAACTTGTGAAAAATTGTAGACAGTTGAAAAAGTGACACAATACAGGTAAAGTTTTGTTTATTTTTCCTGAATTTGAACGGTAAGCTTTGAAAAAGAAAAATTGAGGGTAGCCTAAATTTATCGATTAACGCTGCTTCTAAGGTTTACGGTGATTGTTTAGGAAAATACGGATAAAAATCGGAGTAGAATCATGGTTTTGGTACCGGATACTGAATTAGGTTTGTGGATGGGGGACAATTCCTCTGAATTGATTACGCTTTTTCCGGGTCAATTAACAAGTTTTCCACTCGGCGTTTTAACTCTGGGTGGTGAAGATACGGTTGAGGGTTCTGTGGATTCTGAATTAATTATTGTGAATCAAGATGATGATTTGGTCTTGGGGGGAAATGGAAATGATACGATATTTGGCGGGAAAGAGAATGATAATCTAGATGGACAGGCGGGTAATGATCTTTTGTTTGGAAATTTTGGTGAAGATACGCTCATCGGTGGTGAAGGGGATGATAGTTTATTTGGGGGTCGAGAAAATGATATTCTCTCTGGCGGAAGTGGAAATGATACGCTTTACGGCGATTTTGGGGCAGATACGTTAACGGGTGGCTCGGGAACGGATCTTTTTGGATTGCGAGAAAATGGTGAGGGTACTGATTTTATTACGGACTTTCAAGACGGTATTGATTTGATGCAACTTCCTGATGGGATTGGGGAAATTCGAGTTCAAAGTAATGGCTCAAATCAAACTGAAATTAGCGTGGTGGCGACTGGCGAAATTATTGCCTTGCTTGATGGAATTCAACCTTCTGCTATTACGCTAGACGATTTTATCAACGCTGAGGTTGCCAGTATTTCTCAGCCTGCTGATCTTCCTGAGAATTTGATTAATCGAGTCGTGGAATTAACGAATGATTTTCGGGCTGAGAATGGTTTATCGGCTTTGAGTCCCAATTCTCAATTGGTAATAGCGGCGGAAAATCACAGCGAAAATATGGCGTTACAGGATTTCTTTAGTCATCAAGGACTGGATGGTTCTGATATTGGCGATCGCGTTTTGAATGTGGGTTATGATTATTCTAGAGCGGGAGAGAATATTGGGGCGGGTTATCAAACGCCTGAAGCGGTTGTTGAGGGATGGATTAATAGTCCAGGACATCGAGAAAATTTACTCAATCCTGATTTTACCGAAATTGGTGTCGGTTATTATTTCCTGGAAAATGATACCGGAAGTGAAAACTGGAATCACTACTGGACTCAGGTTTTTGGAACGCCGTTAAGCTTATAGAAAACAACAATAAAATAGGGGAAGCGATGACTTCCCCCGAACCCAATTGTAGAGTTGAGATTAATCATCGAGAAATTCAGCTTCACAAATGGTTGAGTCTCGATAATTGAGATCTACTTCATCCCATAATCCTTCTAAAAAGGTGGTGTAAAAGTATTCTCCTCCTTGATTGAGTTCAACTTGAGGGGCTTTTCGAGAATAAGTTTCATTATTGGGGGTTCCTCGCTGTGCTTGATAGTAAACATAGGCATCAGCATTGACACACATGACGTGATAAAAGTCTTTATTGGCTCCGACTTGATCGCCAGATTTGTAACGGGCTAGCCCTCGATTGAGATAGGCTTTGATATAGCTGGGATCGATTTGTAAAGCCTGATCAAAATCATCGATAGCGGCTCTCATTTCTTTCAAGCTGTAGTATACACAACCTCGATTATAGTAGGCGTAAACGTTATAAGAGTCTATTTTTAAAGCGGTGTTGTAGTCTTCAATGGCTTGCTGATGTTCTCCAATTTGATGATAACAAAGACCTCGATTAATATAGGCTTTTGTGTACTGGGGAGCAAGTTCTATGGATCGGTTAAAGTCTTGAATGGCTTCTTGTTTTTTACCTGCAATATAAAAAGATCGACCTCGGTTATAATAGGTCTTGTAGTTTTTGGGATTAAACAGTAGGGCTTTGTTATAGTATTTGAAGGATTCTTCGCAATCTCCACTTTGAGCGATCGCTAACCCTAAGTTGTTGTAAATCGCATCACTGGTGGGGTTAAATTTTAAGGCAATTTTTAAGTCTTTAATGGCTTTTTTGTAGTTTCCTAGATGACGCCAAGCATTTCCTCGATTCAGGTAAGCTTCTGACAATTTAGGATTGATTTGCAGAGCGTAATCTAAATCTTTGATAGCCTTTTTGTAGTCTTTTAAATGGTAGTAGAGTAGGGCGCGATTGTTGTAGGCAATAGCATAATTAGGATGACGATTGAGTACCTCAGTTAAATCGTCTAATGCGCCTCTATAGTTTCCTTGACGGGCTTTTGTTAAACCCTGTTGATAGAGTTTGTTATTTTGCATAAAATGACCTCGAAGATGAATCTGGGTCTTTGAACATTAAAGTTGTGATTCCAATTGTGTAAAAGTCAGGAATTCTCTGACCGATCGCTTATGCTTACCGATTTAAATCTTCCTCTCCGGAAAATTGACTGATCAATCGACAGACGGGTAACTGGACTTGGGTTGAAGAGGGAGCTAATTTTCTAGAGAGTCCCCATCCTCTCTATTGTATTCTCTCAAATCTTTTTAGGCATCCCAACTTGACTGTACAGACTGTTCCTCCTGAATCTATAGACTATTGCCTATAATAATCATACTGCTTCTATGTTCATCTTTCAACTCAAGTGAGAAGAATGCTTAACTTTTTCTATCTATCAAGGGTATAGAACCCCCTAAAATGAAGCCGATCTATAAGCTTGGTGGGTCTAAGCAAGGGGTGAGACGCATCCAAAAATAATGATTAAATCAACGAGAGCGATCGCTTTTTCTTGATTAAATTTATAGCCAGAGAATAGCTTTGGGATTGCCTTTTTTGACGAGGCGATTTAATCCCCCTCCAACGCGACTAACAAGCACAAAAGAAAGGTTTCAGTCCACTCGACAACCGCCCCGTAAGTATCGCCCGTATGTCCGCCGAGTCGAGTATTAAACCAAGCCCCAATCAGAATCGCAACTGCACCTCCGCCTAAAGCCATTCCGACGGCAACCAGCCAACGACTCGGGTTCAGTATAATTTGTAAACCGCTTAAACTCAAGAGCAACAGAATTCCGGGAATAAAGTCAAAGGGAGTATAAGTCGAATCTTTGTGAAAAGCCCCTTTTCCCACGGCTTTGAGATAGGGATAACGGGCAATTGCCACTAACTGTCCCCAGCGTCCCCAACCCGCAACAGCCATCAACGCCAAAGCGCGATATTCATCGAGATCCCTCAAGGCGGTCGTTTTGAGTAAAATAATCGAGATGGCTGCCATCACCCCAAAGGCACCGGTAACGCTATCTGCCATCACCTCGAGTCGGCGGTTCGGGTCAGTCACGGCTAACCCATCGGCTGTATCCATCGCCCCGTCAAGATGCAATCCCCCCGTAATGGCGATACCCCCCACGACGACTAAAGCCGAACGCAGGAGGGGTGGACACCCTAAGAGGTGTAACCCTGCATCCATCAGTCCGAGTAGGGCGCCTATCATTAAACCGATCAAGGGGGCGAGTCGGGCAATTCCGCGAAATTCTAGCGTCCAGGAGAGGGGTACAGGTAAGCAGGTATAAAAAGCGATCGCGGCGGCGAAGGCGGTACTCTGCTGTTGCCAAAATTGTTTGATAGACTCAATTTGTCTGTCGAGTGCCATAGAAACATCAGGGTCGGGTCGATTTTCTCTACTTTACCTGATATTTTTCCCGTCTCTGTGATGGGTTTTGAGGGAGTCTCCAGCATTTTCTCAGAAGATCGGATGAATATTTTCTCAGCTATGCCACAATTTAAATAATACCCCTCTATCGTTTGCTCTCGTTTGGGAGTTGTCAGATTTTCCTCTCTCCAAAGGGTGCTAATTCGATCAATTTTGTGAAATTCTATCCCGATTTTCTCATTAGCATGGAAGTTGTTGCGATCACCGCAGCCAAAGCAGAGTAATCCAATTCATTGATTAGATTTCTCTGTCTGAGCTTTGCTACAATTAGGGCATTGGCTGTACTGTTATCACCAGTAACACCCAGTCAAACTCTCTAAGCCTAAATTCTGTATAGATTTTAGGCAGCGCTCTAAAGGAGGAAGGGATGATTATTTTTCGGACTGAAAAAAATAAATTCAGTCTGAAGTAAAGATAACTTCCGTAACAATGACCTACAGAAGCAGTATTTTGCAACTGCGACTCAAGATAGACAACTTTTATCTCAATTCGGATATACTTAAGTGTGGGAAAAAATTTCATGTTAAATCTTTTTCCACAATGCTGAATTGGACTAGATAGAGTTGCCACAAGGGGAACTTATCACACCAGAGGCTTTTGCTCCATGAGTTACGATCATTTGAATTGCAGGGTGTCTGCTCCGTGTATCATTGATACAGGCATAGTTGTTAACAAGCTTGATATGCAAAAACTGCTTGTTGATCTCGGCCGCGTCCGTTATCTTCATATCCAAGATGGACAGGTGTGTAGCGAGGCAGAAGGCTATGTCTTAGAGGTGTTCTCCTCGGAGCAGCAAGCAACTTTAGTGGCAAATCATGCCCTCTACTTAAATGTCAACAGTTTCGACTACCTCGAACTGAAACAATCTCCTGAGAAAGAAACCTATTTCGATCTCGTGGAAGATGGCCGTTTACTCCGCTTAATTCCGCTTTCTAGCCCCCTAGAAGAACACGCCAGTCGCACGTTCAATGCCGCCGCACTTGATGCCGTCATGGATCAAGTATTGTCGGGAAGCTGGGATAGTCAGCTTGATGATGACTGCCCTTTTTAGAGACAATGAGGAATGAGAAATTAGAAGGAAACCCGGAAAAGAAAGGCAAATTTTAGTTTTTTTGACCCTCCATCCTCTCTAATTGCTAGTCCCTCATCTGTTATTCGATGTCAGAACCTTTCTCTTTTCAGATTCAAGCTCGCTGTAGTCAAACGCAAGCGCGAGCAGGTGTTTTCTCGACTCCACACGGATTAGTCGAAACGCCGCGATTTATGCCAGTCGGGACGTTAGCCAACGTTAAAACCCTGACTCCAGCTCACTTGGAAGCGGCAGGCGCTCAAATGGTGTTGTCAAACACCTATCACCTGCATCTGCAACCGGGCGAGAAAATTGTTGCCAACGCAGGCGGGTTGCATCGATTTATGGCATGGAACGGGCCGATTTTAACTGATTCTGGTGGATTTCAAGTTTTTAGTCTCAGCGAAATTCGCACCATTAACGAAGAGGGCGTGATCTTCCGTTCGCCTCACGATGGTCTAATGATTAACTTCACGCCCGAGCGCTCTATTCACATTCAAAATGAATTGGGCGCTGATGTGATCATGGCGTTTGATGAATGTCCTCCCTACCCCGCTAGTCGAGAACAGGTACTCAACGCCACAGAACGCACTTATCGCTGGTTAGAACGCTGTATAACGGCTCATCAACGCTCTGATCAAGCTTTATTTGGCATTGTGCAAGGGGGTGTTTATCCTGACTTGCGACAAAACGCTGCAAAACAACTCGTGAAACTCGATCTCCCCGGTTACGCTATCGGGGGGGTGAGTGTGGGAGAACCCTCCGAACTCATTGAAAAAATCGTTCAAGTGACGACGCCTTTTCTTCCTCCCGATAAACCCCGCTATTTGATGGGGGTGGGAACTTATCGGGAAATGGCGCAAGCGATCGCTTCGGGAGTAGACTTATTTGATTGTGTGATACCGACTCGTTTGGCGCGTCATGGGGCGGCGCTAGTTCAAGGAGAACGTTGGAACCTGAAAAATGCACAGTTTCGAGAAGATTTTCAACCCCTTGACGAAACTTGTCCGTGCTACACTTGTCAAAACTTTAGTCGTGCTTACCTGAGTCATTTAGTTCGAGCAAAAGAACTCTTGGCTTATACATTGCTTTCCATTCATAATGTGACTGAATTAATTCGGTTTACTCAACGCATTCGAGATGCTATTTTTCGCGATCGCTTTTCTGAAGAATTTGCCGAATGGATAAAGCCTTCTGAATCCTCTACTCACACTTTAGAAGAAGTGGGTTTTTCTCGTCAAGATGATCCGTAATTTTGAAACACGATGACTCTAACAACTCCAACTTTAACAACTCCTCCCCTCGAAAGCGGTGACTCTCTGACTCGTGCAGAATTTGAACGGCGTTATCAGGCGATGTCGGATATTAAGAAAGCGGAATTAATAGAAGGAGTTGTTTACATGGCTTCACCTTTACGTTATCGTAATCATGGAGTACCTCACGCTCAAATTATGGGTTGGCTACTCACCTATGTCGCAAATACGCCTGGTGTTGGTATTGCTGATAATACAACAGTTCGCCTCGATGCGGATAACGAACCCCAACCCGATGCACTACTTAGAATTGAAGTTGGGGGACAGTCGAGAATTAGCGAAGATGACTATGTAGAAGGTGCGCCGGAATTAATTGTAGAAATAGCCGCCAGTAGTGCATCAATTGATTTACATGATAAACTCAAAGCGTACCGTCGCAATCAAGTTCAAGAGTATTTAGTTTGGCGAGTGTATGACGGTGAATTTGACTGGTATCGTTTAACGGAGGGAGAATACAAACTTCTAAACGTTAATGCTGACGGGATTTTGTGTAGTCAAGTTTTTCCGGGGTTATGGTTAGATGTTTCGGCGTTGTTAACGGGGAATTTAGCGCAGGTGTTGGCAGTTTGTCAACAGGGCTTAACAACAGTTGAACATCAGCAGTTTATTGAACAGTTATCTGATTAATTTCTGCTTGCAATAGACTTTTTTTGCTCATAATAATCGGTGTCTTCTAACTTAAACAAAGACAATTCAACTCCATAATATTCATTCGTTAAGCCTAACGGTTTCATTCCCAGTCGTTGGGTAACGTTAATTGAACGTCTATTTTCAGGCTTAACAACCGCATAAATAACAGGTAAACGTAAAATCGTAAAGCCATAACCCAGAATTTTTTGAGCGGCTTCTGTAGCGTAACCTTTTCCCCAACTCGCTTTGCGAAAATGCCAACCAATCTCGTAATTTGTGGTAGGAATTCCATCATTATCCGGGAGAGAAACCAGCAAAATAGCGCCCACAATTTCTTCTGTTTCTTTGTCAATAACAGCCCAAGAACCTGTTACATTTTTGCGAATATTATCCTGTTCAACTCTTTCTTGTAGGCGAGAACGAACCATTTCTACCGTTTCTAAAGGCGGGCTAATAAAATACATAACCTCTGGATCACCATAAATTTCAAAAGCTTGAGAGGCGTCTTGTTCCGGTTCCCAGTTGCGGATAATTAAACGATCAGTTTGAAATAAAATACTCATGTTATCTTAAGCAGAAAAACAACTAGATTCTGACCTCTCCCCGTCCTATCGGACACCCCTCTCCTAGCAGGAGAGGGGAAGGGGGAGAGGTTTTTGATGCTGATAGAAAATATTTGATTTTTAAACATAATGGCTGGCTTGACGGTTGAACATTTGATAATATTGTTGACCGAGTTCCATGAGTTGAGCATGAGTTCCGGTTTCTATAATTTTACCTTGTTCTAACACAATAATCACATCTGCATTTCTAGCGAGGGCGAGTCGATGGGTTACAACAACTGCGGTTTTATTTTGAGAAATATCGGCAAATAGTTTATAAATTTCATCTTCTGTTTTGGGATCGAGGGCGGCTGTCGGTTCATCGAAAATCAATAATTCTGCTTGGGGTTGACGCATCAATGAACGTGCGATCGCAATTCTTTGCCATTGTCCACCTGAGAGATCAACGCCTCCTTCTAACTGCTTTCCGAGGGGGGTATCAAGTTGTTTAGGTAGACTGTGAATTTTACGAGTCATTCCTGCTTTTTCAATGGCTGTTAAAAGTGCGCTATCGCAGTTTAATTGTTCTAAGTTTCCAAAGGCGATGTTTTCACGAACCGTTAGAGGAAAACGAGCGTAATCTTGTAAAACAACAGCAATTTTTTGACGTAAATCATCTAATTCAAAACCTCGTAAATCTTCACCATTCCAAAGTATTTTACCACAATCAGGATCATAAAGCCGACATAAGAGTTTAGCAAGGGTGGTTTTTCCGGCTCCATTTTCACCGACTAATGCTACAGTTTGACCGGGATAAAGGGTTAGACTGACCCTATTTAAACTGGTAAAGTTGCTGTTAGGATAGGTAAACGAAACATTTTCAAGTTGAATTTTTGCGGAGGTTTTAGGAGAAGATAAAGTTAGAGGAGATGAAGAGTTTGATAAAGATTGAATTGTATTTAATTGCAGTTTAGATTCTAATTCTAAGAGTTGAAAGAGGGGAACCGTTCCTAAAGCAACATCATACAGTTGAGATAAGTTACCCATGAGAAAATTTAGACCTCGACGTAACTGTATGACTAATCCTGCATAAAGGGCTAAATCACCAATGGTGTAGGTTCGATCCAGAGTACCAAGAATTACATAAATGTAAGGAATAGCGGCTCCAAATTCACCAAAAATAGACCAAAATAAAACTTGGCTTGTTCCTTTGATTCGCATTTTTTCCATCTGCTTAAAAGTGTTATGAAATAAATTAAACCACCGACCCAGTAATAAATTTTGCAACCCAAATAAACGTAACTCTTTGGCATATTCCGGCGCGATTAGCATTTGTTTATAGAGTTGCATTTCCCGATGAGCAGAGGCTTGAGTTTTTTCAATATCCCAACTTTTGCGAACATAATAAAGCTTGACATAAATCGCAGGTGCGGATGCGAATAAAACAATTAATGGAACCCACCAAACAATCGTAAAAGAAACAGCAACCGCAGGAATCAGCATAAAAATTCCCATCAAACCGATGCCCAAAAGCATCGTCAGAGTTTGCAACCGTTCAACGGCTTTTTCTGCCAGTTGAACAAGATTGAGAAGTTCGGGGTTTTCAAACAGAGAAATATCGGCGAATGTAGCGACTTTATTAAAAAATTTATGCTGAAAATAACCTTTAACTCGTTGTTCTAACCCTGAAAAAATAATATTGGTAATCGTAGAAAGGGCATCAATAGACAAATTTAAAACAATGACACTGATGATACTCCCTAAAAGTAGGGTATTTGAGAGTAATGCTGTTAAAACTTGCTCGGTTGAAATCGTTCCCGTTTGTAATAAACGAGTAATTTCATCAATGATCGTTTTATCAAGAAATAAAACCAGTGTTGGGCTGCCATTTTGTAGTAAACTGAGTAGAATAAAGAAAAAAATCGCTTTCGGTGCCGCTTGTACGACAGACCAACTACTGCGTAAGATTGCTTGCAAAGGTGAAAGCTGAAGCGTTGTCATGGTGTCACCCTGGCTGAAAGGATCAGTGTTTATAGGTTAACCGGGAAGTAGACCCTGTGAATAGTCCCATATTTGAGTGACATTGAATTGCCAAAGCTGAAGTCGATATTGCCGCCAGCCAAGTGAGAGAAAAAGTTCCAAGCAACTGCATGATCAAACTATATCTAGACACCAGTGTTTATAACCGTCCATTTGATGATCAAACTCAGCCTAAAATTTTTCTAGAGTCACAAGCTGTTGTCATCATTTTGCAAATGGTAGAGGCAAAGATAATTGATTTGGTTAGTTCGTCAGTGCTGGACTATGAAAACAGTCGTAATCCCTATTTTATAAAGCAGGAAGCCATGACTTTTTATCTTCAGATGGCTAAATCAAAACAAACAGTAGATGAAGCAATCCGACAGAGAGCCGAGCAATTGGAACATAATGGACTTAAGGCAATTGATGCGTTACACGTTGCTTGTGCTGAAGCAGCGAATAGCGACTATTTCATTACCTGTGACAAACGGCTAATCAATCAATGTTCAGGGTTAGTGTTGAAAGTGGTGAATCCAGTCGATTTCGTGTTGGAGATAAACAGTGATGATTCAAGTCAAGAGTGAGCAAGAAGTTTTACATGAAGGGTTGCGGATTCTTTTGTCGAACATGGAACCGTCGAAGGTTGCTCGATTCTGGGCGGCTTGTAACTTGGGTAGCGGAGATTACCTGAAACTTAAAGATCAGCTTTTTGAGCAAGAATCGGTGGCAAGTTTATACTCTGAGGTTTTAGAGTTTCAGGAGTCAAAGCGTAAAACCTAAGCATCGCATGGGAACAGAGGATGTTAAGACGTTGTTGAGCATGACAGTTCCAAAACGGGGTTGAGGGGTCAAGTCCTGTTCGCTAGAGAAAATTCAGTGAGAAGATGATCCTCATGTTAAAATACGTGAAAATTATGAAAATAAAGTTAGTGAGGTAGACTGATTCATGGAAGCAGCGTTGCTGTTGGCTAAACTGCCGGAAGCTTATTCAATCTTTAGCCCGGTTGTTGACATTTTGCCTGTGATCCCCGTGTTTTTCCTGCTGTTGGCTTTTGTTTGGCAAGCGTCAGTCGGATTTAGATAGAGACAAAAAAGCTATCAGCGTGATTATTCAGGTGACTGGCTGATTGACTCGCTTCGGCTGAGGATAACCAGTTGTTTGAATAAAACGCTGATAGCTCAAGTTAGATTTTTGAGATTTTAGGTGTTGCGAGCGCCAATTGTTTTTTGGAAGGCGGGTCGTTCACAAACGCGCTTTGTGTAGTCGATAACAGCCGGGTACGCGCTTAAATCAAGCTTTAACATCATCGGAATATAGGCTAAAATCGACCCAACAGCCACATCCGCGACATTAAATTCATCTCCCATAATATAGGGTTGTTTTTGGAAAATATCGTTAAGCGCAGTCATCAAACGAGGGGTTTCTTTTTCCCGGTTTGCTTCTAGAAAAATACCATTAGCAAGAGTGGAATTCGCAAACAAAACCCATTGATAAATTTCACCTCGTTTTTCGGCAGAATCAGGAATATTACCATATTTGTCTGCCAAATAGAGCAGAATTCCTCCTGATTCCCATAATTTAACGTCTCCATCGACAATAGCAGGAACCTTTCCGATGGGGTTAATGGTCAGATAATCGGGTTCAAGATGAGCGCCTGCTTTCATGTCCAGCATGACAAACTCATAGGGAACACTGATTTCTTCTAAGTACCATTGAACAATTGATGCGCGGCTAAAAGCGCCACCGTATAGTTTTAGCATCATTCGACTCCTGTAGTGATGTGTTTCATAAAACCCTCAAGAAATCAATTTCTCGGCTGATCGCCTAAATCGCCAGAAACCAACGGATAGCTATTTTCTTTCTTGGCGTCCACAGAGCCGATTAATACTCTGCACTAGATTATCATAATCTATAATCGGCTTGGGATAAAAGTCATCTGCTTTAGAAATATTCAGCAGAGATTGACGCTCACTTTCACCCGCATAAGCCGTGACTAAAATAATCGGAATTTTAGCGGTTTGAGGATTGCTCTTGAGGAAGCGAGAGATATCAACGCCACTCACATTATTCTTCTCGTAATGAGCCTCCGGTAGATGAATATCCATGATAATCAAATCGACTTCTTTGCCCTGACAAAGTTGAAAAACCTCATCTAACTTGTCAGTAATGCTTACTCTGAAACCGCTCAGGCGTTGAATTAACTTCGCCATTCCCTTGGCTAAAAAGTAGTCATCTTCAACGATTAAAATTCTTAAATTATCCTTTTTTAAATTCACAATCTGCCAATCTTGAGCAACATTGCTGACTCGATCATTGCTGATAAAAGCCGAGACATAGGTTATGTGTTAACACATACGACGGAGAACTTCAACCCACCTCGGCCATGAACAGACTGATGTTCATCAGCTATTCTGTTGGGGAAGGGAGTGATTGCCCCTCTTGAATAATCGCCCAACTTTAGAAATTGAGACAGCCCCATGAAAGGCCACCAGGTGTTGCAGCTTTATGCCCAAGGTCGTAGAGACTTTCGAGGTCAAAACCTCCGTCGTCAATCCTTACAAGGTCAAAATTTGTCCGGTGCAGACTTTAGCTATGCCGATATCCAAGGGACGAATTTCCAAGGCGCAACTTTGTCTGAGGCGAAGTTTCGAGGCGTGAAAGCTGGACTTCCCAAAGTTTGGATGATCATCGTTTCGGGAGTGGCGTGGTTGTTGTTGGTTCTGTTGGGACTGGCTTTGGTGCTAGTGGGTTATTTTGTCTTGGTGTTTTTCAATATGTCTACTCCCGAAGACTCTAACACGGGTTGGGCGGCTCTGGCCTTAATGCTGGTACTGGTTTTGATTGCGGGGCGTCGGGGAATTGAACGGGGTTGGGGAGCGTTTGTTGATGCGATCGAAATTGCCGTTGTCGGGATTATTATCGGGGTGGTGTCTGGACTAGCGAATGTCGTCACCTTGCTGGGTACATTGGCAATTGCGGGGGTGTTAGCGGGGTTTGCGGGGGCGATTCTGTTTGCGTCAGCCGTCGCTTTTGGGGTGATTTTTGTGATTGCTGAACGTATAGCCTGGGTGATGAGTGTGGCGAAAGTATTGATGGTGGCGGCGATTGCGAGTGCCATTGCGGGTTATATTTCGGGAGGGGTGAGTGCGATGGCGATCGCAATATCTGTTTTAGTAACGTTTTGGTTTGATTATATCGGTTGGCGGGGGATTCAAGGGGATCAAAAATATGTTTTAATTCACAACTTGGCGGTTAATTTAGCAGCGACGGGCGGAACAAATTTTCGCAATACGGATTTAACGGATGCTAGTTTTACCAATGCTATCTTGAAAAGTGCTGATTTTCGCCAAGCTAAATTGACGCGCACACGTTGGCGGGGGGCGAAGCAACTGGATCAGGTACGATGCGGAAATACTTATTTAGAAAATACTCAAATTCGGGAATTGTTGCAAACAGGTCTAGGCGAAAACCAGAATTTTGATTATCAAGATTTGCGGGGACTGAACTTACAAAATGCTAATTTAACAAAGGCGAGTTTTATTGGGGCTAATCTCAGTTCGACTAATTTAAAAGGGGTTGATTTATCCAAAGCTAAACTGGTGAGAACGAAATTAAGTCAAGCCAATCTGAATGGTTCAACGTTAACGGGGGCTTTTATTCAAGATTGGGGTATTACGTTAACGACTCAACTGAGAAATATTACTTGTGATTATTTGTTTTTGCGTCTTCCGGCTGAAAATAGTGATGATCCAAATCCCTATCGTCAACCAACTGATTGGAGTAAAACTTTAAAACCCCAGCAATTTACAGCTATTATTCGTTCGTTCTTGCAAAGTAAACAAAGTTGGTACTCGACGATTTTAGATTCCGAAGATAACCCTTCAGAATTTTCAGGAACAATTGTTCAAGTTTCTCTCAAAGGAGAAAGAGATATTCTAGAAGCTGAAAATCGCGACAATTCTCTCAATTCGACAAGGGTTGATCATTCACCAAAAGAAGCCCCGGAAACTCCTAATAAACTGCCTACTAATTTAGCGGCTATTGTGTCAGTGATTGAACAGTTTATCCAAGAAATAGAAGCGGTTTATCCGATTAATACCACGTCTGAACAGATGAAAGCGGCGGCGGAGATTGTCGAACAACTCGAAAGTGATCCGGTTTTAAAACAAAGTTTGATTGAGACTTTAACTTCAGAAAATTGTCAAAAGATTGAACAAGCAATTAATCGCCCGATTGGTCATTTTATTATCACTGCAATTGAGTCTTGGGGAACGTTTAATATTAACAATTCTCACAATTCTTCTAATTCTCCTCAGTAGTAGGGTGCATCAAATCACGTAAATCTTGATGGAGTTTAACAACAATAACCCGTTTGATGCACCCTACTGATTTAATCTTAAAGGACTTGATGAGTATAAGCGTGCTGTTTAACGTTATCTTCTGTGCTGATAATTCGCTCTGAATTTAAAATGCGTTTGCGTTCTAAGGAATAGTTTAAGTCTTTAAAAACTGTCCCTAAAGCAATATGAGATTGAGCGTTTGGACGACTTTTATAAGTTCGGGCGGCAGCGAAAACCCGTTGGTTAAAATCATCAGCTAACTGCACCTCGGGTGGAAACTCAGCAGGAATTTGGGCAGTCTCGCCTGTGAGAACCGCTCCGACTGTTGTGGCACAAGCCATTTCATAAGACGTGGGAATTCCTTTGAGTAAAGCTTCGAGGGCGGCTGAGGGAATGGGTTCAATAATTTGAACTTGATGAACTTCCCCTTCTTGTTTGATGAAACAAGTTGCTAAACCAATGATCACATAGTCATCAGCGCAAAGATCAGGAGCGTTAGGATATGCAGCGCTTGAGGTCATAGGGGTTTAATGAAATTTCCGACGAATTTAATCTCGATGAATTTATTTAATCGTGTGTGCGATCGCTAAACTCACAAACTGCATTTTACCAAGTTCTGATCATCTGCGTGAACGGGAGAATAGATAGCCTTTCAGGAGTCTAAAAATCCTCAAAGCAGTCACTAGACTCAAGTTTGATCATTTCTTTGGCCTGGAAACAGCCCCAATGATTTTGATAAATCTTAATAGAAGGGGAAGCGGGGGAGAAACTGATAACTGTTCACTGATAACTGTCTTCACTGTTCACTGATAACTGTCTTCACTGGTCACTGGTCACTGTTCACTGGTCACTGTCTTCACTGGTCACTGTTAACTGGTCACTGTTAACTGGTCACTGTTAACTGGTCACTGGTCACTGTTCACTGATAACTGTCTTCACTGGTCACTGGTCACTGGTCACTGGTCACTGATAACTGGTCACTGTTAACTGTTCACTGATAACTGTAATAACGCTTCTAAGTCTAAACTAGCGAGTTTGTCGTAAGCTTGTTCAATCACTCGTTTCCCGCGTAACGCTCCGGTATTGGCTCCCGGACAGAGAAATTGTAGCGTTTGTGGGGAAAATCGCTCAATTAACAGTTTGACATTCTGAACTTGTCGTGGCCAGTGAAAGGTTTTCGCTGTTCTTAACGGGACGGGTTCACCCTGAAGATTGGGTAACAAATGACGTCCACTAAACAACAGGCCTCCATTTAAGCTAGAGTAGAAACAGGACGAACCAGGAGAGTGACCGGGAGTCCAAATCATTTGGCTGTGAGGACTGAGGGTAAACTCCTGTTGAAAGGAAGTAACAGTTGCTTCCGGGAGCAGATAAGCCTCCTGTTCTTGGATGAGAAGATGACATTCTGTTGAGTGCTGAATCTCCCGTGCTTGACCAATATTTCCGCGATGGGTAATGACTAACCACTGAACTCCCCCCTGTTGTTCGATAAAATTCCGGTTCACCTCGTCCCAAGCGGGAGTATCGATCAGAATATTAGTTTGATTTTCGACCATCAAGTAGGCTGTTCCCCCTAATGTCTCTCGGTTGGGAGAAAAAGCCCAAATATTTTCGAGTACAGGCTTTGGAGGTTGAGAAACGGGTCGGGGTTGCACCATAGAAAGGTTTGAGGGGTTAATTTAAAGATTGTCATCTTGAGCTAACAGTTTCATCGGCTACAGGTTTTGCTCAGTGTGGGATAATAGCATAGCAGAGAATTTAGTCTAAGCATCAGTTTGAGTCGATGGCTTCTGTTATTTGTTAGTTATACTCATTTCAATTTTTGATTTTAGACTGGGTTTTTAGTCGCAGTGAAATTTTAGATCATGCTTCTTTGGTTGTGGTTGCTCCTATTAGGTTTTATAACGTACTGGATTTTGCGACGGGGTGTCGCTCGCATTACCCGTACACCGATTTGGATATTATGGCTGGTGATGATGACACCTGCGTTGATTTGGAGTACCTGGCAGCTTGTCTACGGTGAACAGAGGCGTATTCCACCTGAACTGATCATTATCCCTTTTATTCTTTGTCCTTGTGTTTACTGGTTGCTGGTTCAACTCGGACGCCAAATGCCGCCAGAAATGATCGATTCGTCTACGACATCTCTCTCAAGCATGACCCCGGAAACAACACCGAAACCGCCTCCTCCCCGAGTGATTACCCCTTCGGAGGAAAACAAACTGCGTGAGTGTTTCCCTTGGTCGGTTTTTCCCTTACAAAAACTTGAACATCGCCCCCAAGCGGTGATTTGTCGGGGCCAAATCCGGTCTAACCCGGAGACAGTCTATCAAACGATTCGAGATAAAATTGAGGCGCAATTTGGCGATCGCTTTATTGTCGTTTTTCAAACGGATTTGAATGATAAACCTTTCTTTGCGTTGGTTCCTAATCCCTACATTGAAACCGCTAAAAAGGGGACTGACAATGACCCTATAACGCGACCCCTGTTAGCGTTGGCATTGTTGGTGATTACCTTATTTACAACGACGTTAGCGGGTGTAGCGATGGCAGATGTGCCTCCTGAAACTTGGCAATCTGATCCGAATTTATTGCGCCAAGGATTGCCTTATGCGCTGGCTTTGATGGCAATTTTGGGGATTCACGAATCGGCTCATTATCTGGCGGCCAGATGTTATCGCATTCGCACAACTTTACCTTATTTTATGCCCGTGCCGTTTTTCCTCGGGACTTTGGGCGCTTTTATCCAAATGCGATCGCCGCTTCCCAACCGCAAAGCTTTATTTGATGTTAGTGTGGCTGGCCCCTGGGCGGGATTTATCGTCACGTTACCGATTTTGATGTGGGGATTGGCTCATTCAACGGTGATTTCGGCGCCCCCTGATGGCGTGGGAATTTTAGATTTTGATGCGATTAATCCCAGTTTTTCTCTATTGTTAACGGTGTTGAGTAAGTTAACCTTGGGAACGGAATTAACCGCTACTGATGCGATTGATTTTCATCCGGTTGCGATCGCTGGATATTTAGGTTTAATTGTCACTGCGTTTAATTTACTTCCGGTTGGTCAACTTGATGGCGGTCACATGATTCATGCGATGATGGGTCAACGCACGAGCATGGCAATTGGTCAAGTTTCTCGCTTTTTAATTCTGATTTTGGCGTTGACTCGACAGGAGTTTTTGATCTTAGCGGTTTTGCTGTTCGTCTTACCCCTCAATGATGAACCCGCCTTAAATGATGTCAGCGAATTGGATAATATTAGAGACTTTGTAGGATTGCTGACGCTGTGTTTATTATTGGTGATTCTTTTACCTGTTCCTCAGATGGTGGCTCAGTGGTTAAATTTTTAGAAAAAGCCGGAAATTCAACACCTAAATTCAGCTAAAAGCGGCGAAGTGAGTTGATCTTCTCTTAAAAGAGTTGCAACTAATCGACTCAGACCAAGTATCAAGGATGAATCTAATAAGATTTTAATTCAAAAATCGAGTTAAATCAAATTCTTGATCGGGTTCGGGTTGATTATAGCGATCGCGTTCCGACATCAACAGTAATAAGATTCGATCTGAATAATCGACTGCTCCTCGACATTCTTCGAGTAATACTTCTAAACCCCCATTGGCATACTCTTCAAAAATTTCCGCCCGTTTTTCTTCGGATTCCGCATCAAAAGGGGATAGAATTTGCGGGTCATTCACTTCCACAAAAGCCATGAGTTTTATCACTAAATCATAGCCGCGAGAAATAAAAACTTCTAAGGAAATGGGCGAAGGTTCTCGTTTAGAAATGGCTTCTAGAGGCACTCGTTTTTTGCGCCCCATTCCTAATGTTGCGGCAAATACCATCACATCTGCATAGGTTTGAAACGGCCCTGTTTTGCCTTCTGATTCGGTTAAGGCTTTGACAAAATCTGCTTTATCTTTTGCGACTCGAATTCGATTAAACGCCATAATCAATCAATATACTTTTACTTTTAAAGGCTAATTCCCATTATAATTTACATGAACTTTACACGCAATCGATTAAATTTTACAGAAATCACTTGTTCAAACAAGCCGGAAACTGTAAAATCAGTTCTCAAAGACTAAAATTCAAGGATTGGGTGTCTAATTTTATGTATGACTTTGCAATTATTGGGGGCGGAATTGTCGGTTTATCAACGGGAATGGCGTTAGCTGAACGTTATCCTGATGCAAAAATTCTGCTTTTAGAAAAAGAAAACCGTTTTGCCCCTCATCAAACGGGAAACAATAGCGGTGTGATTCATTCAGGGATTTATTATAAACCCGGAAGTTTAAAAGCCAAACTCTGTCGAACAGGCTGTATTTCGATGGTGGAATTTTGCCAAAAATATGGCATTGATTATGATGTCTGTGGGAAAGTCATTGTTGCGACTGAACCGGAAGAATTACCGCTCTTAGAGAATCTCTATAAACGCGGTTTAGAAAATGGTTTAGACATCCAAAAGATTACCGCCGAACAGGTCAAAGAAGTTGAACCCTATGTACGGTGTTTAGCGGGAATCAAGGTCAATTCTACCGGAATTGTCAACTATACGCAAGTTTCCCAAAAATACGCCGAACTGATTGCCCAACAAGGTGGAAAACTGCAACTCTCGACGAAAGTTGAGAATATTAAAAACACCTCAGATGGTTCAATCCTGGAAACAAACAAAGGCGAATTTCAAGCGAAATATTTGATTAACTGTGCAGGATTGTATAGTGACAGAATCACTCAGTTAGGCGGCGTTAAACCCTCAGCAAAAATTGTTCCCTTCCGAGGCGAATACTATGAACTCATCCCCGAAAAACGTTATCTAGTCAAAACCCTAATTTACCCCGTTCCGAACCCCAATTTTCCCTTCTTAGGCGTTCATTTTACCCGGATGATTGATGGCAGTGTTCATGCAGGGCCTAATGCTGTTTTAAGTCTGAAGCGAGAAGGCTACAAAAAGACAGATTTTGACTTAGCAGATACCATTGATACACTGACTTATCCGGGGTTTTGGAAACTCGCCACCAAACACGCAAAAGATGGGATTGAAGAAATTATTCGCTCTTTTAGCAAAGCAGCATTTGTTCACAGTTTACAACGTTTAATTCCTGAAGTTCAGTCAGAAGATTTGATTCCAACTCATGCGGGAGTACGGGCGCAGGCGTTGAAAAATGACGGGAAACTGGTGGATGATTTTTTAATTGTAGAAGGACGTAACGCCATGCACGTTTGTAACGCGCCTTCTCCGGCGGCTACTGCTTCCTTAGAAATTGGTAAAGCCATTGTCGAAAAAGTCGCAAATAGACAGCAATCAACTCTCAAGGTTTAACGAGTGTTTGCTGAGTTGAGGAAAAAAGCTTGACCAAAGGGACGCTAAAATACTAGATTTAGAAAGGATAACATCAAGGAGACATCAAAATCTATGGCTGCTGAAATCATTTATGTTTCAGTCTTGTGCTTTTCTATCGTTTTAGTGGGTTTAGCAGGCGGTTTCCTGTTACTCAAACTTCAAGGCGGCGAATAAGTCAAGTCACTGATCTGAAAACCGGATAAAAAAATGCGATCGCCGTTTTGGTTGGTGCGATCGCTTAATTTTTAAGAAGAAGATTTTCTCTCTTTGTGTCTGGTGTGTCTTAGTGGTGGTTCTTGCTTCTTTCCAACTCTTCGGTATCCCCTCACTCCAACAAATCATAAAAATTACAGTTGAGAAAAATGGTGTTGAAGTAGACGATGAATAAACCGATAACGATCACCCACTTTCTGTAAAAGTAAGCGTTTGGTTGCGACATTTAAAAACTGTTTAGTTTTCCAAGGAAGATAGCCTTTATAAGACAAAAAACCGCGTAAAATAAACTGTTCTATCCAGTCACTAATTGCCAACTTTCGATAGATAAACGCCCAGATACAACCCAGAATTATTCCCCCAAAAACGAGCAAAATTGAACTCAAAATGACCCCGAGAGCAATTAAAGCAATAATTCCCCACCAAATCAACCCGGAAACGAACTTAACCCCAATCTTATATTGATTTTCTTGTTGAGAATCTTGCAACCAACTGGGGGAAATTTCTTGAATCGAAAACTCAGACTGATTTTCTTCTTCCAAACGTTTGGCTAACCATTCTAAGCCCTGTCTAACCTTTTCTAAATTTTGTTCTTCCCAGTTTTTTCGAGAGGTTGACGGTTTGCGATGGGGTGCAATTTGAGTGCGAATATAAGCATTAAATAAATATTGGCGTTGTTCTTCTAACGTCCCTAACCGCTTCCAAGAAGAGATTAAAATTTCTTCATAGGCTAAGGTCATCATACTAAGAAGTAGGGGTTTTTTCGCTAATTTTAATAAATTTTCATCTTTTTCAATATTATTCCAAAGTTCTCGACTGCGAGCATTCATCAAATAAGTTCTAATTTGTTTTTTAGTGAGCGGACGCAGTAAAATAGCCCCATTAAGCTGCAATACTGCTTCACAATTATGATAAGCTTCTACACTGCTACAAACCACTAAATGTAAAGGACAAATCTGACTGGATAAAAATTCATTCAGCTTAAGAATACAGGAATTATGTTGATTTTTTTTGACTTCATCTAACCCATCTAATAACGGTAAAATTTGTAATTTTTCCAGCCAATCTTTCGCTAAATCTGTAGGAATATCATATTTAATATTGAGTTGATCAATCATCCAACTGTCAATCGATTGTTCACTATCCGTCCAACTTGCTAAATTTAATAATATCGGTATGGGTTCTCCCTGATCGCGTAACGCTCGTTTAACCAATACCTTCGTTAACCCGATTAACGTTGTTGTTTTTCCTGCCCCGGTTCCTCCAAGAATCAACAACTTTCCGCCGATGCGATCAAAAACCGGAATAATCCCACACTCAGGCGATAATCGAAAACTCGGACGATTTCCCACCTTGGCTTCGATATCCCAAATTCGCCGCATTTTTAACGGGGGAGTTTCCTGGGCTAAATGGGTTAATACAGCTCTGTGAGGTGATTGTAACCGATATTGCTTAACTTCGTTTTTGACGTGCTGAAGCAGTTGATAACGTTTCTGATGCGGGAGTCGATTGGAATTAAATCGTAACATAGAAGTATAGGATATTGGCGATCAATTAAAGCCAGCTCAAGTTTAATTTAAAATATACAGGGTAGACGAACATTTAAAATCTGGATGTCAAATTTCCCGAGAAAGTCCTGAAGTTTCAGGTACTATCCCGAAACTGCTTACACGAAATTGCTACGATCAATTTTTCCTGAGAAACGAGGTCTATACTGATGTCCTTCAAACCTAGCCAGTTGATGATTGCAGGGGCAGCCGGACTCGCCACAGCCGTAATAGTCGCTTATATTACGGCGATGCCCTCTTCTCAACCTCCGACTGAGGAGACTTTAAACTCCCAGAGTCCACCGCCAACGACGCCTTCTCCGGTCGCTGCTGCACCCGCTAACGCCCCGATTTCCCCGCCGTCTTCTGAAACTAACCCGGTGGTGATTCGACCGCCTGTAGAGAATTGTCGGATTAATATGGCGGTGGTTAATGATCCAGAAGCACCTCTGAATGTCCGTTCATCCCCTGAAGTCAAGGATGATAATATTGTCGCTCAACTTGATAATAATACGTTTATTTCTGTTGTTAGTGAACAGCTTGGTTGGTTACAAATTAGTAGCCCCGTAGAAGGATGGGTGGCTAAAAATCGCACCAAAAGCAGTTGTGCCAATGTAGAGAAACCGATTAACTTTTTACCGGGGGGAAATTCGGCGATTATTAAAGGTGAAATTATTGGCGGGGGAAGTCATCGTTATCTTCTCAATGCAGAAGCAGGTCAAACCCTAACGGTTGAAAGTCGCGAACAGGTTTTTCCGCGTATTGTTACCCCAGACGGGCAACTTTTAGCCGGAGATCCTTATACTGATAGCCGCAGTGAATGGACGGGAGAACTTCCCACAACCGGACAATATACTTTAGAATTGGATTCTAACTTTCGGGGATATCCATATGAATTTTTGGTGAAAGTTGAATAACCGTTAAAATCTTAAATAAAACTTCAGATGTAGAGAGGTGATTTCCTAATTCTCTACAATAGAATTGATGAAGTAGGCATCACACTTTGTTGTTGGGCGGAGAGTCCAAAGCCTATCATGCTAAAGCACAACAGCGAACTGAATTATTTTTCTGCGCCTACTTCAATACATTTTAAATGGATTTACCATGAACAACTTAATTTTTAATCCTCCCGCTTTATTGGCAGAAATTCCCCCCGGATATCTGAATATTATGGGTTATGTTGATGAATCTGAAGTCAATGGCCCCGGTTGTCGGGCGGTGGTTTGGGTACAAGGCTGTCAACGAGAATGTGGGGGATGTTTTAATACTCCCTCTTGGTCTTTTGAAGCCAATCAATTAATCAAAGTTGAAGAATTAGCAGATAAAATTGTGAGTCATTCTCGCAACCAAGGCGTCACATTTTCCGGCGGAGAACCCTTTTGGCAAGCCCCCGCTTTAACTCAACTGGCAAAACTTTTAAAAGCAAAGGGTTTTAATGTAATGTCATTTACGGGGTTTACCTTAGAAGAATTGCGATCGCCCAAAGCCCCTCCAGGTTCTCAAGACTTGTTAGATCAGTTAGATTTGTTAATTGATGGGCCGTTTGTCGAATCTTTAGCCATTCATTCACCGGATTCTTTGGTGTCTTCCCGGAATCAAAAAGTGCGGGTTTTTAATCCCGATTTTGCGGATAAACTGACTTGGGCGAGTGATCAAATAGAAATTCATGTTCTCAAAGATGGCAGTCGAATTGTTACCGGATTTTGGGGTCAAATGAATTTAGGGGAATAAGCCAGTCACGGAACCCGATCAAGTTGTACATCTAAGAGGGAATATTGATTCCAACCTACCGCATCAAAATGCCACCATTCGGTAATTAAAGAACTAAAACCGTATTGTTTCATTTTGTATTCTAATAAGTCACTATTGCGGCGAACTTGTGGGGAATTATGGGGATAATCTCGGGCGGCTTTATCGGTAAAATCATCAAAATCAGTGGGCATTTCTAGTTCTTTTCCGTTGCGTAAATCAACTAAGGTTAAATCTACCGCCGCCCCCCGATTATGACGAGAACCTCTTTGGGGGTTTGCAACATAACGGTTATCGGGTAAAATTTCCCACATTTGTTTGGTGACAGACCAAGGACGATAGCAGTCAAAAACTTTCAATCCTAAGCCCATTCCTTCGAGATCTTGCTGCACTTTTGAGAGGGATTGTGCAACATCAGCCCGCAACAAACAGCGAGGAACAGAATAGAGTTTTCGTTTTAAAAAGTTCTGGGTTGTTGCGTAACGAATATCCAGTTTTATATTGGGATTAATATCACGAATATCAACTAATTTTTCTCGTTCTTGAACCGGAGAATAAACTTGAATTGGTGGAGACTCGGGAGGATTTTGTGCCATTTCAACCGCAATCGCTTGATTAGAGTTTCCCTGAAGTTCAGCCGAAGGAATAGCCGTTAGATGACATCCCACAATCGACAATAATACCGTAATAAATAAAATCAATTTTCGAGTCATATTCTCATTTTTAGAACTCGATAAGAGTGGAAATAAAATGAGCAAATTGGGGTCAGATGAAAGACGGTGAACAGTTCCCTGTACTGCTAACTGAAACAGCAGTTTCCTGAAGTCTCGCCCAACTCACCCCGAAGATTCTGCGTCAAATTCCTAAGCGTTGATACACTTCTTCTAAATGCCTCAAATGGTATTGAGGATCAAAACAAGCATCAATTTCTGATCGTGAAAGTGTCGCCATTACTCGCTCATCTTGGACAATTAAATCATAGAAATTTCCCCCGGTTGTATTCCAGGCTTGATGGGCGCAAGATTGTACAATCGTGTAAGCTTCTTCACGGCTTAAACCCTTTTCAACCAATGCCAATAAGACACGCTGGCTAAACACAACACCTCCATAGAGATTCATGTTACGGGTCATGTTTTCAGGATAAACTAACAGGTTCTTGACTAAATCGGTGGTTTCCACTAACATAAAATGAGCCAGAGTTGAAGAATCCGGTAAAATCATCCGTTCAACTGAACTGTGAGAAATATCTCGTTCATGCCACAAGGCTACATTTTCTAAAGCGACAACCGCATGACCTCGCAAAATTCTCGCGAGTCCGGTTAAACGTTCACTGCGGATCGGGTTGCGTTTGTGAGGCATTGCTGAAGACCCTTTTTGACCTTTAGAAAAGAATTCTTCAACTTCTAAAACATCGGTCCGTTGCAAGTTGCGAATTTCGACTGCAAATCGTTCGATAGAGGCGCCTAATAATGCTAAAATTTGGGAGTATTCGGCATGGCGATCGCGAGAAATCACCTGAGTCGAAGCGGTATCCGGTTGCAGTCCCAAATTTTGACAGGCGATCGTTTCCACACGCGGATCGATATTGGCATAAGTCCCCACCGCCCCGGAGATTTTACCGACAGCGATATCGTGACGCAGACGCACCAAACGTTCCCGGTTGCGACAGACTTCTGCTAACCATCCGGCGAGTTTGAAGCCAAAGGTAATCGGTTCAGCGTGAATCCCATGCGATCGCCCCACCATAACTGTATTACGATGTTGTTGGGCTTGATAACGTAGGGCTTGACTCAAACATTCAACCCGTTCTAAAAGGATATCGGTACTGGCGACCAATTGCAAGGCTAAAGCCGTATCCAAGACATCGGAACTGGTTAAGCCCAGGTGAATATAGCGTCCTGCATCGCCGACATATTCGTTAACGTTAGTCAGAAAAGCAATCACATCATGGCGGACTTCGGCTTCTATTTCTTGAACTCGTTTCAGGTCAAAATTTGCCTTGGCTTTGATCTGTTCAACAGCTTCCCAGGGAATGTATCCTAATTCGGCTTGGGCTTCACAGACGGCAATTTCAACCTGAAGCCAAGTTTTCAGTTTGTATTCATCTGTCCAAAGATTGCCCATTTCGGGCAGTGTGTAACGTTCAATCATCTTAATTTATTGGAATTTGACCTAATTTTGAAGGATTCAGTGGGTTTACAAGCGCCGAACCGCGAACAGATTATGATCTGTGTATTGGCAAGCACAACCGTTTTATTTTACACTGAATTTTACACTTTGAGCCGCTAGGATGTCTTCTCAAGAATAAGAGTTTTAATTTTAAGTTTGCCAAGAATTCAAGTTTTGTAAATCTTTATTTTACCAGGTTATCTTGTGATCAAACTTGCGTCAAACTCGCCTAAAATGATAGAATAGTTACTGTATGAAGCTTAGAATCAAGCTAGAATATTACCGAAAGTTCTTCGTCTCTATAAAGAAAATACAAAGGTGCTGTTCAGTGTAAATCCGTTGAATTGGTTTCGCCAATCCCTAAAATTAGATGGGGGAGTTGTCAAGACAATTTTACCTCGATCATTGATTTTTGCCAGTTTAGGGATAGGAGTTGCTTATGTTCATGTTGTTCAACCGACATTACAATTAAATGTCGTGGGAAGCTTAACGACGAATGGGGCTTGTAACTTGGTGTTAGGTTTATTGTTAGTTTTTCGGACAAATGCCGCTTATGATCGCTTTTGGCAAGGACGTCAAGCTTGGGGAATGATCACGGTTGAAATTCGGAATTTATCCCGAGAAATTCAGATCACAATTCCCGCCATTGATCAAAAGACTCAGCAGGAAAAAACGGATCTGTTCAAACTCTTAATAGCGTTTGTGATCGCAACCAAACTTCATCTACGACAACAAACCCTTACCACTGAATTAGATCAATGGGTTTCACCTAAAATTTTAGATCAATGTCGTCAAGCTTCAAATCCACCCCTGCAAATTTCATTGTGGATTAGACATTTCCTACAACAATTTAGCCAACGCCATTCTATCACGCCCATACAGCAGATAATCATGCTCAATCAACTCAATAAGCTGGTTGAAGGGTTGACTTATTGTGAACGAATTGCTACCACACCTACACCCCTAGCTTATGTGAGTTTTTTGAGAAAATTAATTCTAATTTACTGTTGTTTGTTACCCTTTCATTTAGTCGCACAATTAAGCTGGTGGGTGGGATTTGCCATGATGGCGATCGCAACGGTTTTGCTGGGACTTGATGAAATTGGTAGTCTGATGGATAATCCTTTTGGGAATGATCCAACAGATCTGCCTTTAGATGCGATTTGCGATAAAATTATTAGTAATGTAGAAAGCACAAAGGCTTTTGTTGCCGAGGATCAAGGCGCCACTTCAGAGACGACCTCTTCTTCGCATTGTTTTGAAGTCGCTGTCTCATCAGAGATCGCTTTCCCACAAGCGAATTCCGCCTAAAATTCCGGTGACGTTGGGAATAATTTCGATAAAGTTGGGTAACTCAAAGTTGATTTTCTTCGTATTGCCCCCTCCGAGATAAATTCGGTCACAATTTAACACCCGATGTAGGGTTTTTAGGGCTTTTTCTAAACGCAGATTCCACCGCTTTTTGCCAATTTTTTCTAAGGTAGCATTTCCGAGCTGTTGTTCGTAGGTTTCACCCTTGCGAAAAGGATGATGTCCGCCTTCTAAATTCGGAACTAAGCGACCATTTAAAAATAAAGCAGTACCAATTCCGGTGCCGAGTGTGATTACAAATTCTACACCATGACCGGAAATCGCCCCTAAACCTTGGATATCCGCATCATTTGCCACTCGCACAGGTTTTCCAAGCTGGTGAGAGAGTTTCCCGGCAAAATCTAAATCTAGCCATTCTGGGTGTAAATTAACGGCAGTTTTTGTGACTCCCCGCACAACAACCCCCGGAAAACCCACAGAAACCCGTTCAAATTCTCCCTGTTGACGGGCTAATTCGCTGACGGCGGCGATCACTAATTCGGGTGTTGCGGGTTGAGGTGTTTCGACTCTAGCTCGTTGAGTTAAAGGTTCACCTACGAGGTTCAACACCATCATTTTAATACCACTCCCCCCGATATCAATGGCTAAGGTTCGAGGCGGTTCAGGACTGTATTCAACCATTTAAGCCTTGCTGAGATCTGACTTTAGTCTTTATCTTACAATAGATTTCGTTTTAAACATCTAAAATAAATCTAAATTGTATTGGATTTCTTGCCAAATTTCTGGTAGAACATCTCCCAAGGTATGATCGCTTTCCAGTTCAACCAGCTTCACCCAAGGACGTGAGGCGGCATAGTTGCGGCTGGCTTGAATGGGGATAATGTCATCCTGTTTTCCATGTAAAATTAACGTCGGCAGAGAACGCTGTAATTGTTGATCATCATACTGCTCAAGGTCTTCGATAAAGTGATAGTTTAAAAGAATCTCGCGTTTTTCTCCGTGATGATAAACCAATAAATCACGTTCAATTTGCCATTTTTTAAGCGGTTCATCTCCTAACTTGGGTAACACATGAATCAGAAATTCAAAGGCAGGTGCCAGTAAAATTAACCGTTCAACTGATGGATTTCGTTGAGCGAGCCAAGTCGAAGTTAAACCGCCAAAACTCGAACCGATGAGAACTTTTTTCTGCTCCGATTTGAGATTCAATTCCGTTTCGATTTGTTGAAGTTGTCGCGTTAGAGTTAAATGATAAAAATCACCCTGATTCAGATCGGGAACTTGTAAATTAATGTGTTTTTCTCGAAAGCGATCGCACAAAAAATCGGCTTTGGCTGATTTCGGACTCGAGGCAAACCCATGTAAATAAATATAAGATTTATTCATTGAACTGAGCAATAACAGGAAAATGATCAGACGGCCAAACGTGATCAATTTGAGTGCGATCAACGCTAACCTGATTTAAGTGTAAACGGCTATCATAATATATCGTATCGACTGCGGCAAACCCTTTTCCGGTAAATTCGTGATAACTCATTTGTTCTTCTAACTCCAGATCAGCCAGTGCATCATAGAGTTGTACACCATTTGTTAGAGGTTGAAGGAGGGTTTTGCGGGCTAGACTTTCAGGTTCGGCGTTAAAATCACCCGTGACAATAAACAAGTATTCATCAGCATTAAACTGACTCAAGCGATCGCCAATTAACTTAGCACTTAACTCTCTAGCTTGCTGACTCTGATAGTCCAAATGGGTATTAAAAATTATAATCGGTTTAGTGTGAGTATTATTAGAAAAAATGCCCCAACTCACCATCCGAGGAACTGGATTTTTCCACTCCGACGTTATACTTCCCACCATTTTGGGCGTTTCACTCAGCCAGAAATCCCCCTGTTGAAGACACTGCCATCGCTGTTGATCATAAAAAATAGCACAATATTCACTCAAGCCATTTCCTTGACGATCAACCCCGACACTCTGATAATTGCTTAAGCGTCGATGCAAATCCAATAATTGATGAGCTTTTCCTTCTTGAGTCCCGATCAGATCCGCATCCCATTGAGCCAGGAGTTGAGCAATCACCGGACGGCGCCACACCCAGGCGTTGTTACCCGGATCAGGTTTATCAAAACGAACGTTAAAAGTAACGATTTTCATCACGCCAAAAAAGCTGAACAGAGAGCGTTATTAGTATAGTAGTCATTGATGAGTTAAGACACTGATTTAAAATGTCTTAATTCCCAATAACTTTTTCTTGCCAGTCAGCTTTTCACCAGAAAGAAATTCTCGCTCTTAGAAGGGAGGCGCCGCCGGAGATCTCGGTTCAACTAAGCAATTCACCACCTGATTGAGAATACAGACAATAGGGGCGCCTTCTGTTCCTTGAAGCAACGCATTCGTTAGATCTGTATTCGACAATTCCGCTTGAGCGATATTGGTGTTGATCAAAATGGCGGCTTGTAGATTAGCGTTAGAGAAATTCGCACCATTAAGGTTGGCTTGGCGAAGATCCGCCCCAAATAGATTGGCATCTTCAAAGTCAGCATCGGCTAAGTTTGCTCTGAAGAAGGTAGATAGTCGCAGATCGGCGTTTTGAAAACTCGCTTCAGTCAGGAAAGCTTCACTGAAGTTGACTTTAAATAGATTAGCATCCCGCAGATCGGCTTTGCGAAGGTTCGCTCTAGCAAAAGACGCTCCCGATAAATCGGCTTGTCGCAGATCGGCACCTTGTAAATCAGCATATCTGAGATTTGCCTCATAAAGATTGGCATCTGCCAGGTTAGCTCGAAATAGATCCGCTTGATAGAGATTGGCGCCGTACAAGTTAGCGCTTCGCAGGTCTGTATCGCGCAGAATAGCCCCTTGTAGTTTAGCATTGAATAGGTTCGCCCCTCGCAGATCGAGTCCTCGGAGGTCAGCGTAGCGTAAATCGCATTCTGGACAGCGATTGGTTGATCGCAAGATGGCGATCGCGTCGTCATCGGCCGCCAGAGTTTCGGTGATCAACCACAGTGGAGAGAGTAGAATTGTGGTTGCTAGAGCTTGCAGTTTCATTATTTTTTTCCCCAATCAGCCAAAACAAATCAATTTAGGAACGCATGAGGGCTTGTGCAACCGATTTTATCATGGGTTACAGCAATTGCAAGGATGATGCAACTTTTGTTGATTTTTGCAAGCCGAAAAGTTAAAGAATGTCTTTCGGTTTGCACCTTGACAGTTTTCTGAAGAAAGACTAAAACGAATCAGCCGTAAAACCCTGATAAATGGACAGTATCTGGTCGATTAAACTATTTCTTGAGCGCCGATTGACAGGAGAGCATTTTCTAAAGTATGTTAAGCCAAGCTAGCTCTAAGTGAAGATGGTGCGATCGCCATCAAAAGTTGTCCAATTTTACCAGGCTGGACAAAAAGTTGTTGAATTCCTGTCTGTCCTTGACTCAAAGTAAAACTTTAGAGTTTGGAGTCAGCCCCCCTGGTCGGAAGTGATTCAAATGCACTATACTTCCTGAGTGGGAATTGGTTCTAGTTCAAGGAGGGGCTAGGAAAAAACGAAGGGTTTAGCATTGAAATTCAAGTCTTTATAGTTAGAGTGGAATGGTGGCGTGAAGCAGAAGGGAATGAGTCAAACGACAGCATTTATGGGAGGGTGTATGTTTACGGTGATGACCGCCCTCTTACTGCTCATTGGGTGGCTATTGTTCGGCGATCTGCCTTCTAGCAACTCAAAAGATGCTTCTGAATCTAACAGTAATAATCAGCCTTATGGAGTGTTACCTTTCAGTCCTCCTCAACCGAATCAGCCATTTGGTACGCTTCCATTTAGCCCAATACAACCCAATCAACCTTACAATTCATTCCAACTTCCACCTCCGCCGCCTCTAACTGCGACACCGACTAATCCCAACGACTCTCCAAATTCGGACTCGCAGCTTCAAAACCAACTTCAGCAGCAGCAAAGCGCAACCCAACAGCTCACCACTCAACTTGAGCGCCATCGGATGCAGATTGAGCAGTTGACGACGCAAACGGAACGTCAGCGAATGCAAATCGAGCAGTTGACCTCTCAAACGGAGCAGCAACGCATCAAGAATGAGCAACTGTTGATGCAAATCAATGAACAGCAACGGATGATGGCCTGGACTTCTGGCCCGTCTAAAGCGTTTCCGGTTCAGTCTGTTGCCGGAAGCAGCTCTAACATTCAAGCGGCTGTACTTTGGGTTTTGGTGGGGATTGTTGTCGCTCTATTTTTAGGCGGTAGTATTTTTATCTTGAGTTTGATTTTTGTTCTGACTCAACCCCAGCGACGTTCCTCCAGCGTGAAAAAGTATCCCATGCAACCCATTAACTTTGCTTGGCCCTATGCTTTCTATGATGAGCAAACGGACTTTCTTCCGCCCCAAGTGAAAACGAGACGCAATCGTTAACTTCTCTGCAATTTTCAATGGGCATTCGGCGCATCTGGACTCGATTGAGTCAACCTTTTTCTGACTCTCCTTTACTGCGGAATTTGGCGAAAGGTGCGGGAATTGCCTTTTTAGTGCAGGTTTCAGGGGTTGGACTGACAACTTATATTGTGCAGATTTTTCTGGCTCGTTGGTTAGGAACGGCAGAATTTGGGATTTATGAATATGTTATTTCCCTAACATTATTACTGGCAATTTTCGGTGGGCTGGGTTTACCGACTGCGGTATTGCGGTTTATTGTTGAATATCAAGTGACTCAACAATCGCAAAAATTAAGGGGTTTAATTCGAGGGACTTGGCGGTTAACTGGGGTTGTTAGTATTGTCCTAACGTTAGGAACAACTGTTTTAATTTTCATCTTTCAAGATTCCCGTTGGATCTATTTTACTCCTCTGTTAATTGGAGTTTGGCTAGTCCCTTTTATTGCTTTAGCAAAACTGCAATTAGAAATTGCTCGGGCTTTTAATAAAATTCTTTTAGCCTATGCTCCTTTTCATTTAATCGAACCCTGCTTAGTATTTTTAGGAGCTTTTATCCTCTGGAAAATTAACCCCGATTTAACCAGCGAGTGGGTTTTGAGTCTATCTGTTTTCTCTCTGATGATTGTTGTGGGAAGTCAGTGGTATTTTCTACAACATCAACTCAAGCGTGAATATCAGTTACCAACTCCAGATTATCAGACCCTTGAATGGTTGCAGGTGGCTTTTCCTTTGTTACTACAAGGGGTATTTTCTATTGTTCTCAAGCAAACTGATATTTTGATGATTGGAACAATGGTTAGCCCGGAAGCAGTGGGAATTTACAGTGCAGCCGCGAAAACTTCAGTTTGGACAGAGTTTGTTTTACAAGCGGTTAATACCGTTGTTGCACCTGTTTTTACCACGCTTTACACCCAAAATGATCGCTTAGGTTTACAATCATTAGTGACAACTGTTGCTCATTGGATTTTTTGGCCGTCTTTAATTCTTTCTATTGCGATTATAGCCTTTGCTAACCCGATTTTAAGCTTATTTGGTTCAGAATTTTTAGCCGCTCGTATACCCATGACCCTTTTAATTTTAGGACAGTTGGTAAATGTCGGTTCGGGTTCGGTGGGGTATTTGATGGTGATGACAGGACATCAAAATAAATCGGCTATTATTTTTGGATGCAGTGCCGTAATGAACGTTATTTTAAATGCCATCACCATCCCCTTATTTGGAATTGTCGGTGCTGCCATTTCCACAGCCTTAACGATGGCATTGTGGAATATTTTACTGCATATTTTAGTTGTTCGCTATTTGAACGTTTACCCTTCGATTGTTTACGCTATCTTTGCTAAACCGAACCCCAATTAAGCCTAAAAGTTAGTTTCTATTCCAAGGTTCTTGCTGAACACTTTGAGGTTGCAGACGCAAAGAAGAACGCAGGATAAACCGCCACAAAACTAACAGAATTAAAAAGATCAGCTTAAAAAACAGTTGAATGGATTCAGGAGTTATCGTCAAAAACAACAGGAAGAAAAATAACCCCATCGAAATTAGGGCAATGCGATGAACATCATCTTTTGTCTTAAAACCTGCCCACGTCGTCACCAGAGCAATTATTAACCAAATTAAGTAGATCCCAGACATGAAAGGTAGAATAAGTGAGTAAGTTTCCAAATACGGTCTGAGAACTTGAGTACGTCTCTGATTAAATTATATCACAAATCCCCGACAGATGAGTTATGAAAGGGTTATCAACTGCTTAACTTTTGGTAATATTAACCCATCTGATCAAGAATCAATTCCGGTTGAGTCACTTCATCAGACATCTCTAAAATAGCACGCAAAACAGGCTTGATTTCAGAAGCATTCGGGTTATCAAAATCTTCATAACGAAATCGTTTCGCCCGTTTCGCAATTTGCACCGTAATCTGATAACGACTACTCGAACCATTCATTAATGTCTCTGCCAAACGGTTAATTTCACCTGCATTCACGGGGGAGATTTTGTTATACATGACAACTCCGTTCTCTCTACGGTTCCATCCTAAAGAACTCAGGTAAAATTGCTGTTAATAATAGGATAAATTCATGTGATCCTTGCAAATCTTCGTGTCTTTGTGTCTTCGTGGTGACATTCCCCATAAAAAAAGAGAGATTAAACATCTCTCCCTGATAATTACCGCAAAATTTTAGGCGATTCTAATTGTCAGAATAAGCCTCCATGGGTAAACAAGAACAAACGAAATTGCGATCGCCATAAGCATTATCAATTCGTCCAACACTAGGCCAAAACTTATGGTTTCGCAACCAAGGCGCCGGATAAGCCGCCTGTTCACGGGAATAGGGATGATTCCACTCGCCCACAATTAGCGATTCTGCGGTGTGTGGCGCGTTCTTTAAGGCGTTGTTTTCGCCGTCCATGTCTCCCGACTCAATCGCTGAAATTTCACGCCGAATCGCAATCATCGCTTCACAGAAACGGTCTAATTCTGCCTTGGACTCGCTTTCAGTCGGTTCTACCATCATGGTTCCCGGTACTGGCCAAGAAACCGTCGGCGCGTGGAACCCATAATCCATTAACCGTTTAGCGATATCATCGACCTCAATATTCGCAGATTTTTTCACGCCTCGCAAGTCTAAAATACATTCATGGGCAACTAAATCATTTTTACCCTTATATAAAATCGGGTAAGAATCCTGTAAACGATGGGCGATATAATTAGCATTTAAAATCGCTACTTTTGTCGCTTCGGTTAACCCTTCCGCCCCCATCATGGCGATATACATCCAAGATATTACCAAAATACTCGGACTTCCCCAAGGTGCCGCAGAAACAGCCCCTAAAGATTGAGAATTTTCATCCTGCATTGGGACAACTGAATGTCCGGGTAAAAAGGGAATTAAATGAGATTTAACGCCAATTGGCCCCATTCCAGGCCCACCGCCACCGTGAGGAATACAGAAAGTTTTGTGTAAGTTTAAATGGCAAACATCCGCCCCAAAATCAGCCGGACGACACAAACCGACTTGGGCATTCATATTTGCCCCATCCATATAAACTTGACCACCATTGTTGTGAATAATATCACAAATTTCCTGAATTCCTTCTTCAAAAACGCCGTGAGTCGAAGGATATGTTACCATCAACGCGGCTAAATTTTTACCGTGTTTTTCGGCTTTGATTTTGAGGTCATCAATATCAATATTTCCCTCAGAATCACATTTCACCGGAACCACTTTTAAGCCACACATTACCGCACTAGCCGGGTTTGTACCATGTGCAGATTCAGGAATTAAACAAATATTGCGGTTGGTTTCGCCTCGTTCTTCATGGTAACGACGAATCACTAATAAACCCGCATATTCGCCTTGAGAACCTGCATTTGGTTGTAAAGAAATGCCATCAAATCCAGTAATTTCTGCTAACCAATGTTCGAGTTGTTGGAACAGAATTTGATAACCTGTGGTTTGATATTTCGGGGCAAAGGGATGAATTTTCCCAAATTCCGGCCAAGTTACAGGTAACATTTCTGCTGCCGCGTTTAATTTCATCGTACAGGAACCCAAGGGAATCATCGAAGTGGTTAACGATAAATCTTTGGCTTGTAAACGATGGATATACCGCAAGAGTTCGGTTTCGGAATGATAACGATTAAAAGCGGGATGGGTGAGATATTCACTCGTGCGTTTTAAAACATCTGGTAGCGTTGAATTCACCGAAAGTTCATCAATTCGGAAGGGCAATTCATCGGTTTCTGAGAAGATTTCCCACAAGTCAATTAAATCTTGAATGGTTGTGGTTTCATCTAAACTAATGCCAACAGTATTTTCATCAAGGGTTCGCAGGTTAATTTGATGAACTTTGGCTGCATCGAGAATCTCTTGTAACGGTTGAGAACCTAAGTTAACTCGCAGGGTATCAAAATAGGCTTCACTGCTGATTTCATAGCCTAAGCGTTGTAATCCTGCGGCTAATAATGTGGTTAACTGATGGATAGTTTCAGCAATTTGTTTTAACCCATTCGGCCCATGATAGACGGCATACATTCCCGCAATAACCGCTAACAAAACTTGGGCGGTACAAATATTACTGGTGGCTTTATCGCGGCGAATATGTTGTTCACGGGTTTGCAAAGCTAAACGCAAAGCCGGGTTTCCATTGGCATCTTTTGACACCCCAACTAAACGTCCGGGGACTTGGCGTTTATAGTCTTCTTTGGTGGCAAAATAAGCCGCATGAGGGCCGCCATAGCCGAGAGGAACCCCAAACCGTTGCGTATTTCCCACGACAATATCTGCCCCAAATTCACCAGGAGGCGTTAACAGCGTTAAGCTTAAAATATCAGCCGCTACTGTTACTAATGCGTTGTGTTTGTGGGCGGTTTCGATAAATTCTCGGTAGTCGTAAATTGCCCCATCAGTTGCGGGATATTGTAGCAACGCCCCAAAAATAGGAGTCTGAAAATCAAAGGTTTTAAAATCTCCGACAAGAATTTCAATCCCTAACGGTAAAGCCCGAGTTTTCACCACATCAATCGTTTGAGGATGACAATCTTCAGAGACAAAAAACACATCCGATTTCGCTTTGGAAACGCCATAACTCATACTCATCGCTTCCGCCGCAGCCGTCGCTTCATCAAGTAGAGAAGCATTGGCAATTTCCATCCCCGTCAGATCAATAATCATCGTTTGAAAGTTTAACAATGCTTCCAAACGACCTTGGGCAATTTCCGCTTGATAGGGCGTATAAGCGGTGTACCAACCCGGATTTTCGAGAATATTGCGTTGAATCACCGGAGGCGTGATACAGTTAGAATATCCCATCCCAATAAACGAGCGAAAGATTTGATTTTTTGAGGCTATTTCTTTCAGTTGGGCGAGGGCTGCATATTCACTTTTAGCCCCAGGTAATTTCAGGGAACGGTTGAGGCGAATATTAGCGGGAACGGTGCGATCAATTAGTTCATTGAGATCAGAAAATCCCAACGTTTCTAACATCTGTTTGATCGCGTTGGAGTCGGGGCCTATATGCCGTTTTGAAAAAAGATCAGTTAAGGTAGTCAATTGTTGCTCATCCTTAGAAGCTGAAGAAGTTGAAGAAAATTGATGAGTTTCCGTTGAGACAGAGGGACAATTCGGATCTTCTGTTTTGGACATCGAATGAAAATCTAACATGAAATTTTGGTAAAATCCAAAAGGTTAATAGTATGCGGTTGATCTCTCAGAGTCAGAACGATGCACATTAAAATAACTTCTTAATCAACTGGAAGAGTACACCTCACCCAATATTTCTGAACCCTGTTACATGGTGATGGACTACCCCAGATTAGAAGTACAACTTCTTTATTCATTTGTAACAAATTCTATCATTCAGGGACTAGGAACAGTTACTTATGATACACTCAACCCAGATGACGGCTAATAGATGGTACTCTGTTCATCGTTTCCGAAATTAGGGGTCAGGAATTGTCATCGATGCTTTGCCGTTCCTAGTCCTGATCGCTTAAGTCCTACTCCCCTTCAACAAGCTGACGATACTCCTCGGCTGACAAAGATTCATCCAAGTCATTGATTTCATCAATACGGACTTTGATGAGCCATCCCTCGCCATAGGGATCATCAGCCAGGTCTTCAGGAGAATCTACAACAGCGTCGTTACATTCGATGACAGTACCGCTAACTGGGGCTTTCAAATCTTCTACGGCTTTAACAGACTCTACAGTGCCAAAAGATTCGCCTTTTTCAACGGCATCGTTGACACCCGGCAATTCTAGAAACACAATATCCCCAAGTTGGCTAATTGCAAAACTGCTAATGCCAATCGTTGCAATTTCGCCATCAAGTCTCACATACTCGTGAGTATCAGTATATCTTAGATCTTCAGGATATTCAATCGCCATTATCGTTCCTCACAAATTGAAAAAAATTCAGCCTAACACTGCAAACTGAGTTATCTAATGATCCCAGCAGAATTAGCCAGAATAATGAACAAAGTAACTCTCAAACGCCTCATTATAGGAGAATTTTCTGTGAGCCGCTTGCTAAAATCAACCTTGATCATCTATGCTCTGGTTGGTATTTGGGCTATCTTCGGGACTGATCGCCTGATTTTTCTTCCGCCATCTGCTAGTTACACCCAGTCTGATGATTTTATCCAACTTCGGGCTACAAATGGCGATCAGATTACAGCCCTCTACTTACCAAACGCTCAAGCCCAGTATACAATCCTCTACAGTCATGGCAATGCTGAAGACTTAGGACTGACTCGCCGACGCTTACCAAAAAGTTGGGTTTAAAGCCTCGCCCTTGCAGGCCGACTTTTAATATGTTATACTATTTTGCGTGGGACTTGTTCACGCAAATGATAGTTTTAGAATTTAAAGTACAAGGCAAAACATCTCAATATACGGCTATTGATGAGGCGATAAGAACGGCTCAATTTGTCCGCAATAAAGCTATCTGTTTTTGGATGGATAACAAAGGTGTAGGGCAAAAAGAGTTGTATCGTCTGAGTAAAGATATCAGACGTGAGTTTGCTTTTGCTAACGCTTTAAATTCTAGTGCTTGCCAAGCTGCCATAGAAAGAGCGTATAGCTCAATATCTCGTTTTTATGAGAATTGCAAGAAGGGTATTCCCGGGAAGAAAGGTTATCCAAAATTCAAGAAAAATAACCGTTCGGTGGAATATAAAACCTCGGGTTGGAAGTTATCAGAAACGAGAAAGCAGATCACTTTCACCGATAAGAAAGGAATTGGCAAGTTAAAACTAAAAGGAACATGGGACTTAAATTTCTACCCAATAGAACAGATAAAACGGGTTAGATTGGTACGTCGTGCTGACGGATATTATACCCAATTCTTAATTAGTGTAGACAACAAAGTAGAAACACAACCAACGGGTAAAATTGTGGGTTTAGATGTTGGACTTAAAGAGTTCTACACAGATAGTAATGGGTATAGTGAACCTAATCCTAGATTTTATCGAACAGGAGAAAAACGATTAAAGTTTTATCAACGTCGTGTTTCTCGCAAGAAAAAAGGCTCTATCAACCGTAAGAAAGCCGTTAATAGATTAGGTCGAGTACACCTCAAAATAAGTAGGCAACGTGAAGAACACGCTCTTAGAGTGGCGCGTTGCGTAATCCAATCTAACGATTTGGTAGCCTACGAAGATTTGAGGATCAAGAATTTAGTTAAAAATCACTGTCTCGCTAAATCTATTAATGATGTTGGCTGGTATCAATTCAGAAAATGGTTGGAGTATTTTGGTGTTAAGTTTGGCAAGATAACCGTAGCCGTTAATCCTGCTTATACTTCTCAACAATGCTCTAATTGTGGTGCAGTAGTCAAAAAATCTCTATCTACAAGAACCCATGTTTGTGAATGTGGTTTTGAGATGGATAGAGATTGGAATGCCGCAATTAATATTCTGAAATTAGCCTTGAGTACGGTAGGGCATACCGGAACTTGGATCTTAAATCCTCACGCTTTGGGAGATTCGACCTCTACTCAAGTTGGAGAAATCCTGCCTGAGCAAGTTGGGTCTGTGAACAAAGAATCACCGTGCTTCTAGCGCGGTGAGTGTCAAAACAGCTACAAAAAATGGGTTTTTCTGTCTTAGCTTATGACTATCCCGGTTATGGGATGAGTACCGGAAAACCAACGGTAAAAGGAACCTATCACGCCATTAACGCCGCCTACGACTACCTCACCCAAACGTTAAATAGACCTCCCCATAACATTATCGTTTATGGTCGTTCTGTGGGGGGAAGGCCGTCTGTTGATTTGGCTTCTCGTCAACCCGTTGGCGGGTTAATTTTGGAAAGTTCGTTTGTCAGTATTTTTCGCGTTGTTACTCGTATTCCCCTGTTTCCCTTTGACAAATTTCCCAATCTCGCCAAAATTCAACAAGTTCGTAGTCCTGTATTAATCCTGCACGGAAATCACGATCAAGTCATCCCCTTTTGGCATGGACAACAACTTTACGCCAAAGCCAATCAACCTAAAATAGCATTTTGGGTAGAAGGGGCGGATCATAACGATTTATTAGAAGTCGCCGGACAAGGTTATCAAGAAACCCTACAAAAGTTTACCGAAATATTAGCAAAATATCATAGATCAAACTAACCCATTCAGTGTATAATCAGTCCATCTTTGAAGTTCAGTGCGGGTGCATTTACCGTGTTCACATAACACGAGGACGCTTGCACCATGAAACCTATTCAATTTTTGGGAAAATCCCTGCTGATTTTGACGGGAATTTCCCTGACTTCGGTTCCCCAATTTTCCGCCATTGCTACCCTAACCCCTGTTAACCGCACCTCGGAAACTGGACTCAACTCGATACATCTACCTGAAGCCGAATATCAACTCGCCAATATTCGCACTTGTTCCGTTGCCGATCCCACAAATACCCCTCTAAATGTGCGTTCAACTCCCAATGGTAAAATTATCGGCAGTTTACCCGATGGCGTGAAAGTCGAATGGCTGAAAACTTCCGACAACAACAAATGGGCATTTGTTCGGACTTCTATCATGGAAGGTTACGTTTGGGCTGCCTATCTCAAATGTTAATTCATTTCTGCTAACGTCTCACTTCTAATCAACTTTAATTATACTGGAGTTTAGAGTATGTCTTGCTGGTATAGTCCGCATTGCTCTATGCTCCAGTATTTATTGCTAAATTTTATTACACACAATACTAGCAATTGAATATAATAATAGATGTCTCAAGCCCAATCATGTCAAAATTAAAAAAATCATTATATGAGCTTGCCATCCTTAGATCATTTTAGCAACCGAACCGATTTGCAGAAATATGGCACAGATGCTTTACCTCTATTTGCACTACAACTTAGATTTCAGATAGAAGATATTGATACTGTAGCAACAACTTCATTAACTGATAAAGCAACCAAGGGAGATGACAAAAAATGTGATTTGATTTACGTGGATAAAGATTTAGGTCATATTGTTGTTATTCAAGCCTACTTTGCTAACAACCCTAATAAAAATGTTGCACCCTCCAATAAAGCCGCTGATCTAAACACTGCTGCTGCTTGGTTATTCAACTCTCCAATCAACGACTTACCTGAAGGACTTCAATCTGCTGTCGAAGAGGTTCGATCAGCTTTGGAAGAAAATTGTATTAATTTTGTGCAATTTTGGTATGTCCATAACTTGCAGGAGTCTAAAAATGTAAAAAATGAGCTTTCAATGGTTGCGCAAACCGTTAATAACTTTTTAAAAACAAAGTTTCCTCAAACTAATGTTGAAAGCATAGTTGCTCTTGAGGTTGGTCAACAAACCCTAGACGAATGGTATAAATCTTTAGAATCTCCTATCTTGGTAACAGACAGCTTTACGATTCCAATAGCTAACGGTTATACGATTTCAGGGAATGAATGGGATGCTTTTGTCACTGCTGTTCCTTTGAGTTGGTTGCATGAAGTTTTTAAAAAATACGATACCAAACTATTTTCAGCTAATATAAGAGGATATTTGGGGAGCAGAAAAAGTGACAGCAATATTAACAACGGGATTAAAGAAACTGCACAAGCTTCTCCCGATAATTTTTGGGTATATAATAACGGTATCACAGCTCTTGTCTCTCATTTTGAAGAAGTTTTAGATAATGAAAAACCCAGTAATTCAGAGAGTAAATGCTTGCAAATCCAAGGAATTTCTATTGTTAATGGGGCGCAAACAACTGGAGCAATTGGTAGCTTGAAGCATCAGCCAACATCAACTGGAAAAGTCCAAGCTCGATTTGTCAGGTGTAATAATATTAATACTATACGAAGCATAATTGAATATAATAACAGACAAAACGAGATAGAAGCTTCTGACTTTCGTAGTAATGATCCTATTCAGCGTCGTCTGCGTCAGGAATTTGATCAAATTCCTGAAACAAGCTATTCTGGCGGGAGAAGGGGTGGTAGCGAAGATATAATTCGTCGTCCATCTAACTTATTACCTTCTGATACTATTGCTCAATCTCTTGCTGCATTTCATCAAGACCCTGTACTAGCCTATAATAAAAAGTCTGATATTTGGAAAATTGATAAAACCTATGCAAAATACTTTAATGAGCAAACAACGGCTGAACATATAGTCTTTACATATTCTTTGCTTCGAGCCATTGAATCAAAGAACCGTAGCTTAACAGATAAGCAAAAAGAAAATAGGTTATCTGAATTGGAGGAAGAACAGTTAAATTTTTTTCGTAAACGAGGATCTCATTTCTTACTGGAATCGGCTATAGCTAAATGTTTAGAAATATTTTTAGATTGTTCAATCCCTAGCACTTTTAAAGTTTCATTTGGAAAAATATCCCCTCAAAAAGCAGAAGATATCTGGCATGAAATTGTTGATATTACTATACCTTTTTCTAGCTATTTGACTTCTGCTGTTAGCAAAAGCTTAAGTAATAGTGATGAAGCTACGAAAGCAATCAATGCTTTTAGAAATATAGTGGAATCCACAAAAAGATATCACTCAGAGACCACTTTTAGATCCTTCGCTTCTCATGTCAAGTTTTCTTCTTAAATTATTATGAATTTTTAGTATAAACAAAGAAATGATTTGATCTAATTTCCCTGACCAAATACTTAGTCTGGTGTTCAATTTAGAAAAACACGCGATAAATTAAGGAGGGAGATTTCTTTCTCCGCATCTACCCAACCCAACCGCTTATGTCAATTATTGTCGTCCAACAGTTGAGTAAAGTCTTTCCCGTCGCCGTCAAAGAACCGGGGTTAAAAGGAACCCTGCGTCACTTTTTCAGCCGCACTTATCGCCAAGTTCAAGCCGTGCGTGAGGTTTCCTTTACCCTAGAAGCCGGAGAAGTTGTCGGGTTTTTGGGTGCAAATGGGGCGGGAAAAACCACCACCTTAAAAATGCTGACTGGACTCATTCATCCCTCTAGCGGCTTAGTCAAAGTTGCAGGTCATACCCCTTTTAAGCGAGAATCTTCCTTCTTACATAAGATTACCCTAATTATGGGTCAAAAGCAACAGTTAATTTGGGATTTACCCGCCTTAGACTCTTTAAGAATTAATGCAGCCGTTTATGGAATTTCCGACTCAGAATTTCGCTCTCGTTTGGGTGAGTTGAGCGAGATGCTTTCCCTCAAAGAACAGTTAAAACAACCTGTGCGAAAGTTGTCTTTAGGGGAACGGATGAAAGCGGAATTATTAGCAGCCTTATTACATCGACCCCAAGTGTTATTTTTAGATGAACCGACATTAGGTTTAGATGTAAACGCTCAAGTAGCAGTCAGGGAGTTTTTAGCCGAATATAATCAACGGTATCATGCAACAATTCTGCTCACCAGTCATTATATGGCAGATATTACAGCCTTGTGTAAACGGGTGATTTTCATTCATCAGGGTGAGTTAATCTATGATGGCAGTTTAGAAGGATTATTAGAACAATTTTCCCCCTATCGAGAGGTCAAAATAGAGTTAGCAAATCATTCCCCAGAACAGCCGGAAATCTTCCAAAAAATATTAGCAAAATCAGGAGAAATAGAATCCATTCAAGGACAATCTGTGCGGTTGTTGGTTCAACGAGATGCCCTAACAAATACCGTTGCTCAAATTTTAGCGCAAATGGATGTATTAGATTTAACCATCAGTGATCCTCCCATTGAAGAAGTCATTGGTCGTGTTTTTACTGCGGGAACGGTGAATTAAAATGATAATTATTTTCATTGTATTTTTTTAAAAACTTCCCAAAGATAGAGAACAACAACCCTCAGTCGAGCTACAGTATTGATAAAAAGAGTTATAAGTAATAGTTTCTAGAAATTCGTCACTATGAAAGCCAATCAAAAAACTTTATCTGTTCTACTGGGATTGTTGTTGATGCTCATCGTTGTGAGTTGTGATCAGGTTGGCAATTTTCAATCCACTCCCCAAACCAACAATAATGATCAAATTGTAGCAGTTGCTAATATCAAAAGCACAGCCGATTCTAATCTCTCAGGAATCGTCACTTTAATTCAAAATCAATCCTCAAAAATCTTACCTACGGTAGAAGTCAAAGCCGAAGTTACAGGTTTACCACCCAATAGTAAACATGGATTTCATATTCATCAAACTGCAAGATGTGAACCCGATTTTGGGGCGGCAGGCGGACATTTTGATCCGGGTCCTTTTGGAGATACTGACCCCGACGCCAATCATCCTTTTCACATGGGAGACTTACCCAATTTAGTCGCTGATGCCCAAGGAAATGCTGTTTTAACCTATCTTAGCAATCGCGTCACACTCTCACCTGGGCCGTTAAGTTTATTCGATGAAGATGGTAGTGCTTTTATCGTACACGTCGATGAAGATCAAGGCACAACAGGAGTTAAAGGCGGAGCAGGCGGCGATCGCTTAGGGTGCGGTATTATTGAGAAACAAGCCTAAAACAGTTCCCGTTTTTTACCGTGAACTAAAGGCAATGCACCCAAAAATAGGGAGAATTCAATTAATTTTACCAAAAAACGAGCGGAAAGCCCCTAGCTTCAGCTATGGGGATGAACGCGGCAGTGGCTTTAGCCACAAACGAGGCAATCAAGTCACAAAACTAATGTTGCCATTATATGGCGTAGAGCTATACAATAATTTCCCTGAGTAAAAAGTTCAAGTAAAACAGCAAGATCACCTATTCTTGTAAGTCTCAAAAAAATGTCTAAATATGGCTGTCAACAAAATTTAATTCACTTAAGTAAAGACCTTGGAGCAATACTTGAATATATTTGTTCTGAGTCGGCAAAGCTAAGTAATTGCGGTATTTATTATTCGAGGCAATTCTTTTTTCAGACTGGCAAAATTCCGAGTCAGTTTGATTTGCATAAAAAAATCAGAGACAGCCCGCATTTCAAGGCACTACAGTCTCAGGTGGCACAGCAAACTTTAACAACAGTAGCAGAATCCTTTAAATCTTTTATGGGATTATTGAAAGCATTTAACGCATGTGTCATCGCTGATCGTCCCCGACTGCCAAAATATCGTAAAAAAGGACTCGCTCTAGTCACCTATCCATCTCAAGCGATTCAACTCAAAGATGGAATACTTCGATTTCCCTTGGGTAAAAAAGTCAAAGCATGGTTTGGAATAGATGCTTTTTATTTGCCCATGCCAAGCCATCTAGAATACTCAACTATTAAAGAATACAGAATACTCCCCAGAAATGGCTGTTTTTATCTTGAGTTGATCTACAAAAAAGAATCAATTCATTCTTTTTTTGACCCCAAGAAAGTGCTAGGTATTGATCATGGAATTGATAACTGGTTAACTTGTGTAAGCAATACTGGAACGTCCTTTATTGTAGACGGAAAGCATCTTAAGTCCTTGAACCAATGGTTCAATAAACGAATATCAGTTCTCAAGGAAAATCAACCACAAGGTTTTTGGTCTAAGCAACTAGCAAATCTTACAGAAAAGCGAAATAGACAAGTCAGAGATGCGATCAACAAAGCAGCTAGATTGGTGATCAACCATTGTATCAATAACCAAATCGGGACTCTCGTTTTTGGTTGGAACAAAAGACAAAAAGATTCTGCTAACATGGGAGCTAAGACTAATCAAAAATTTGTTCAAATTCCAACGGCAAGATTGAAAGATAGAATCGCTCAATTATGCGAACAATATGGTGTCAATTTTGTAGAAACCGAAGAATCCTATACCTCCAAAGCTTCTTTTATTGATTCCGATCCTCTACCTGCATTTGGCGAAAAACCTAAAGGGTGGAAAGAATCGGGAAAAAGAGTTAAGCGTGGCTTGTATAGAACGGCAAACAATTGGTACATCAATAGTGATTGCAATGGAGCCGCAAATATAATCAGAAAAGTAGCGACAACACTTGGATTAAGTCTAAGTGGAGTTGGTAGAGGCGCATTGACTACGCCATTAAGAGTCCGCATTTGGACTGCTTAAGAATCCCTCGGCTTTAGCCGTAGGGAGTGTCAAATCGCCTCTAACCTTCAGCTTATGTTTCTATTTTCGCACTAAAAATTCTCTTTGCGATAACCAAATCCATACTCGTGACACAGCTTATTCAACTGTTGAGAAAGCCCAGGAGAACCGCAGAAAAACACATCTACTTTCTCCGGTTTATGGGTTTGGGAAACTGAACGAAAAATCTCATCCCAATCCGGGCGTCCGGTATGAGTAGGACTTTTTAAGCCCGTAATCAGGTCAACTTGACTACGGGAGTGTACCATATCCATCGCCATAAAAAGGGTTGAAGACTTCATATCTGACTTTTTCTGCGCCCCAGTTAAATAGAGATTGAGATCAAACAAGTTTTCAGTATCTTCTTGTTCGAGTCTAGATAGAATTTCGATAAACCATTCAAAGGACTTTTGATCTCGATTTAGCCAGTAAAAATACACTTTTTTCAAACGCATATTTTTAGAACCCTGCTTTTGACGTTCCAAAATACTTCTGAGAATTGAAGCAAAAGGAGTCACCCCAATTCCTGCCGCAACGAGCATCACATATTTAGACTCAAAAATGTGGGTACTGGGTGTACCGTAGGGGCCATCAATATACACTTGGAGACCGACTTCTGGTTTAGAAGAACCGGAGCGAATCCATTCTTCTCGTCTTTCTTTAAACAGTTGATAAAGGCGACCCGTCCAACTCCCAACCGCTCGGATATGTACAGATAAAACATCGGGTTGTTCAGGAGCGCTACTAATCGTAAAAGGATGCCATTCAAAATTTGAAAGACTCGGGCATTTGAGAAACAAATAGTCACCCGGTTGATAATTCATTGAGGGGGGACGTTCAATCGTTAAACCCAGAACTTTTGAAGGTAACAAAGACGCATTCAAAATCGAGGTGGGTTCTTTGGTTTTTACCCAGCGCAAAACCTGTTCAACCGCATATCCAATAATCGGAACTAATGCCCATTTCCAAAACACAGGGCCATGAATTAACGCTAGGATAAACCACAGCACATAAGCCATATGAGCCATGTAGAAGAGGGCAAATTTACCGCCTTTGCGAATGGGTTCCTGTGCAGTTACCCACATCAGACCAAAAACAATCAGCAATAGTAAACCCGAAAAACCTGCTTTGGTTCCAAAAAGACTTTGTAAGAAAGGAACAGGTAAAGTCGTGTAGTTGAAAAAATGAGCAATCGTATGTACAATTGCTGAGGCAAACATCACTTGACCAATCAGCTTGTGAAACTCAATATGTTCATCGAGGGGAAGATAATTATTCAGAGGGCCTTTGCGTAACCAAGTGATAAAATGGCGCATGACAGGGATTAAAATCAAAGCACCATTGAAGTTGAGAGTCGCCCCACAACCTCGCGCAATTTGAACATAAAAATTTGCGCCATTATTTCCATATCGGATAAAAGCCTCAAAAAACAGAAAGAGATTAATCCCAATATACAGCCCCAGAAATGCGAGTGCGACCCAGTTATTCTGAAGATAATGCTTGAACCGGGTTCGTTGTATTTGCTTGAGTTGTTCAGTTGAAAGTAAGTTATCATCGGGTTTGTGAGGTGTTAACCAAGTCACAGGGCTAACCGCCATTGTCTCCATTAAAGCTGGCGATTTTGCCATTAACACTTGAAATTCTTCAAAGGAAATTTCACCATCATCGTTGATATCGGCTTCCAGAAATAAAACATCCACTAACTCTACGACTTGTTCAGGCTGCAAATCTAAATTGTTCTCTTTTAAACTTGATATAATTAATTGATGTAGCTCTCCTTTGGAAATGCCACCATCACCATTATGATCGTGAAGCAGATAGGAAAATTTTAACTTTTCTTCAGTCGTTCCAAAGACGAGATTTTCAACAGAACGAATAAACTCTCTCACACAAACTGTGCCACTTTTATCGGTATCAAATAGTGTAAAAAGGCGATTACTAATATACTCATCTCTGAGTCCTAAACCTTTTTGAAACTCTGATTGATCAATGTTACCAAAAATCGCCGTAAAGCCCCCGGATTTATCTGTGGGGATATAAGGCGAGTGAGCGTAGCGAACAAATCTTGCACTACCCAATGTTTTATCTACATCTTTCTGTGATAAGATAGCAGAATGCTAGTAAGAGAAGCCAAGCTATTGACGGGGCTAAAGGAGCAATACAAAGCTCTTGATGAAGCCATTCGCACCGCACAGTTCATTAGAAACAAGTGCGTTAGGTACTGGATGGATAACCGGGGAGTAGGAAAACCGTCTTTGTATGTTCATTCCAAAGACCTAGCCAAAGAGTTTGATTTTGCTAAAAAACTAAACTCAACAGCCCGTCAAGCCAGTGCAGAGCGTGCTTGGAGTTCTATATCTAGCTTTTATTCTCGTTGCCGTAAAAGTGACAAGAAAAAGGGGTATCCCCAATTCAAAAAACATTGTCGCTCTGTTGAATACAAGCAATCTGGCTGGAAGTTATCTGATGATTGTCTACAAATCACATTCACCGATGGCTTTAAGGCTGGAACATTTTCTGTATTCTGTAACGGAGAAACAAGGGAAGACCTACACCGATTAAAAATTAATCGTGTCAGGGTAGTCCGTCGTGCCGATGGGTATTACGCTCAATTTTTGTTTGATGCAGATCGCAAAGAGGAAGGCGATTTTACCGGAAATGTCATCGGACTAGATCTGGGTTTGAAATATTTTTATAAGGATCAAAATGATAACGCCGTTGAATATCCTAAGTTTTTGCGGAAAGCTGAAAAACGGTTAAAGCGTCAACAGCGACGACTTAGCAAGAGGTTCGTAAAAGGTGCTAAACCTCAATCAAATAACTACCACAAAGCAAGAAAAAGACTGGGTAAATGCCATTTGAAGGTTCAACGCCAACGTAAAGACTGGGCTGTGAAGTTAGCCCGGCGCGTAGTAGCATCTAACGATGTTGTGGTGTACGAAGACCTCAAGATTCAAAATATGGTCAAGAACCATCATTTGGCTAAGTCAATTTCAGATGCGAGTTGGTATCAATTCACTCAATGGTTAGACTATTTTGGAAAAATCTGGGATAAAGCGGTAGTTTCTGTTAGTCCAAATTTCACATCTCAAGATTGTTCTAACTGTGGATTTCGAGTAAAAAAAACACTCAGTACCCGTACTCATAAATGTCCGAAATGTCATACAGAAATTTGTCGAGATACTAATGCGGCACTTAATATTCTGAAGAAGGGCATGAGTATTCTGGGTAGCGAGTATCAACAATACAGTACCCAAGGGCATTGGGAAACTGCCTCAAACGAGGAAACGCTTGGGGAGACTTCCGCCTCTGTTAATGAGGAGAAATCTGAATTAATAAGTGGTGTCACTGAACCAGGAATTAACTGTAGTTAAGAATCCCCTAGCTTTAGCTATGGGGAGTATGTCAACATCTTCTCCAGCGATCTTTGTGAAAACCTCTTGCAGTTCTTGTAGTCGGCTAAATACCTTTTGGGAATCCATAATCAAGATAATGGGGTATACTAATAGAATCTCCTCAAGTTGACATGAGGAGACTCAATAGAATCTATAGCAACATCTATGACTGCTTTCTTTCGGCTTAAAAGGCTATGTAAAGCAATTTTTGCAGCCAAAATATCCCTTGAGGCTGCTGAGATGGTCAGATTATATCACAAAATTATAAAAGAGCAATTTTTTTGTTCTGACTTTTTTCGTAACTTTCTGTGAAGGTTGATACTTCAACACTCTCGCCTCAGTTAAAGGACTGTCCTCTATTTCTTCGGAAAATAGCATCCGTAGCCAAATCTCTGCACATATGCCACTCCACCAAATAAGCCAACATACATAAAAAGATTGAAGCTCTGACTACGTGCTAGCGCACACGCTGCGCGAACGGGTATCTTTATAATAGCGGAAGTTCCGTTTTAGCAATCCAAACTCTCTAATTCAGCCCATAATTTTTTCATATACTCATCGGTATTTTTTAACTCCATTTCACCGAAAGCAGCGACTTCTTCCTTACCATATTTATGATCGCTTTTAATCACTTCTTGAATCCAATAAGGTAAACTAGAGGGGTCTTTCATTAGTTCGCGGCTCATCTCCAAAGAATCCTTCCCTAAATTGTCCCCATCATACTTAGCTGCCAAACAAAGCTTGAGTAATTTAGCGAGATTACTTTCCGGTGGAATAGACAATAAAAAAGCCATGTGTTCTGCTAAGATAGACTGTTTTAATTTCATAGAATCCTCTTCAAAATAACTGACTGGTTTGTGTTTTATCGAGATTAACTTATCTATGGATGTTTGGAACCATCCGGCATAATTGCGCCTTTGAGATAAGCACCCCGCAGGTCAAATTCGCTCACATTTGCACCTTGAAGATTCGCTCCTGTTAGATAAGCGCCATCGAGGTTCGCTCCACTCAGTTGAGCGCCTTGGAGGTCAGCACCGCTCATTTGAGCATTACGCAAATCTGCACAAATTAGATTAGCATGATTTAGATTCGCTAAACTTAAATTGGCATAACTCAACTTGGCAAAACTAAAATTAGCATGGCTGAGGTTTGCACCACTCAAGTCTGCACGCGCCAATAAAGCTTTATCAAAATTCGCTCGACTCAGATTAGCTTCTTTGAGAATTGCTTTGGTTAAATTCGATGAACTTAAATCAGCTTTGGGTAAATTAATCGCAGTTAAATCTGCATCCACAGCATCTAAACCCCGCAAAGGTATCCCATCTTCGTTCAAATCTTGTAACGCCATCATCCGAGCATAACTCACTTTAACCCCCTTGGCTGCATCAATTGTACTCCAAGCTTGGTAGTGAGATTCTTTGCGATTTTCAGGGATTTCTTTAATATATAAAATCAACGCAACGAGAATACTAACAGTTTCAACTTGATCGATAATTTTTGCTAGAATACTGTCTTCATTTTCTTCCACTAATAAAATAAAAGCAATCAGCGCTAAAGCCGAACCCCCCGCAACAACTCCTGTCGGAAGTTCCCAGAAAATATTCAGCAGTTTATTGAGAAAGGCTTTAACTTTTTCATGGATAGATTGGTAACTCTCGGATAGTCGTTTTTTCGGATTAAATCCACCCGTAAAATTCAAGCCTTTTAAAACCTATTTTGACTGTTTTTTCGCTGGCTCTGTAGCTGGTTCTGTTTGTTGTTTCATCTCAGCCGGAGCCGAGACTTGAGTTGCACCTTCCAGCATTAATTGAGTAATAACCTCATAGGTTTCTACCCAAGCCTGTTCGGTTTCTGCTGTCCAGTCTTCTTTTAAATACTGTGCAAATGTTGTTAATAACGCTTGACCAACTGCGGGATAATATTCGGGTAAGGTTCCATAACCTTTGTGTCTGGCTCCCAAGTCTTTTAAAACCGGTTTCAAGACATCCGGTTGACGAATATTTTCCACCAACAAAACCAAAGAATTTAGCAGCTTTTGATGTTGCTTTTTTATATCAGTTTTATTAAAAAGTGGCTCGGTTTCTGGGTTTTCTTTAAAAAGATTATCATAAAAACTGGCGACAAATTCGTTAGCTTCGGGTTTAATTTTCTCAAAGCTACTTTCGACTAATTCAATCCGAGATTGTTCGGAGAGTTGAACAGCAGGAACCGCTACAATTTGGGGTTTAACTTCCGGTTTTTCTAAATAAACAACAACCTTTTCAACTGGAGTAGATACTATTAATTTAACGGTTTCAGGTTGAACAGTTGCTCCCGCTCCTTCTAACATGATTTCAGTAATCACTTGATAAGTTTCTAGCCAAGCTTGTTGAGTTTCGGCTGTCCATTTTTCTTGTAAATACTGTGCAAATGTTGTTAATAAAGCTGACCCGACTGCGGGATAATATTCAGGTAAGGTTCCATAACCTTTGTGTCTGGCTCCCAAGTCTTTTAAAACCGGTTTCAAGACATCCGGTTGACGAATATTTTCGACTAATAAAACTAAAGAGTTGAGCAGCTTTTGTCCTTGCTTGCTCATGTCAGTTTTCTTAAATAAAGGTTGTGCTTCTGGATGAGCTTCAAATAGGTTTTTGTAGAAACTGGCGACAAATTCGTTAGCTTGAGGTTTAATTTTTTCAAAGCTATTTTCAACTAATTCAATTCGAGATTGTTCGGAGAGTTTAACAGCAGGAACAGCTACAATTTGGGGTTTAACTTCCGGTTTTTCTAAATAAACAACAACCTTTTCAACTGGAGTAGATACTATTAATTTAACGGTTTCAGGTTGAACAGTTGCTCCCGCTCCTTCTAACATGATTTCAGTAATCACTTGATAAGTTTCTAGCCAAGCTTGTTGAGTTTCGGCTGTCCATTTTTCTTGTAAATACTGTGCAAATGTTGTTAATAAAGCTGACCCGACTGCGGGATAATATTCAGGTAAGGTTCCATAACCTTTGTGTCTGGCTCCCAAGTCTTTTAAAACCGGTTTCAAGACATCCGGTTGACGAATATTTTCGACTAATAAAACTAAAGAGTTGAGCAGCTTTTGTCCTTGCTTGCTCATGTCAGTTTTCTTAAATAAAGGTTGTGCTTCTGGATGAGCTTCAAATAGGTTTTTGTAGAAACTGGCGACAAATTCGTTAGCTTGAGGTTTAATTTTTTCAAAGCTATTTTCAACTAATTCAATGCGTTTTAATTCATCGGGGGAACGAGCTAAAGACATTTTTTTATAGGAGATGACGATATTAATCAGTATTATAGGCGATGAATCCAGCATATTCTGTAAAAACAGTTTTACCGAAACTTCCGTCTAGGAAGCCGTTTTAATTTTTGGCGCAACGGAAGTTCCGTTTTAAGTTGCAAATAATCTGTGCGATCGCCTCTGTCGTACACCCCAAAAACCCACTTTCTCAGAGAAAGCAGGTTTTTAATCCCCCGTCTTGATCGCAATTTCTCGACTTACCCGACCCCCAAGCCTAAAGACTGAAGATTTATTACTGAATTCCTAACACCTGACCCATATAATCTCTCCACAACTGAGCCGCATTCCCACTACTGCCATTCGTCGCTGAATTATCATCATTTCCCAACCAAACGCCAGTTGTGAAGTTATATTCGGGTACAAACCCAATAAACCAGAGATCAACATTATCATCCGTTGTTCCTGTTTTCCCCGCTTCTCCGACTCCGAGCGACGCACCTTGACCCGTTCCCCCTCTGATCACACCCTGCAATAATTGAGTCATTGTACTGGCAACTAACGGCTGTAAAGCTTGAGGGCGAACCGGGTTTTCACGATCATAAGAATAAATCACCCGACAACTGGTAATATCGTTAATATCCGTACAATCACTACTATCTAAAATGCGTTTAATCGCGTGGGGACGATTGAATATTCCTACATTAGCAATCGTACCAAATGCACCTGTCATTTCTAACAACGTTACTTCACTTTGACCGATGACTAACCCCGGAACCGCTTTAAGATCAGAACGAACTCCTAACTGTTTTGCCATAGTGATCACTCGATCTAAACCCACTTCTTGAGCAATTCGCAAAGCAGTAACATTTTCAGATAATGCCATCCCCCGATACATATCTACACTACCGCCTGAGCGTTCACAACCTCGAAAGCTTTGACCCTGCCAAGTTAACGGTTCACAAGAATAGGTACTTCCCGGCGGAATACCTTGATTTAAAGCCGCTGCATAGCTAAAAATTTTAAAAGTCGATCCCGGTTGACGCAAAGCTTGAGTCGCCCGGTTAAACTGACTTTCTTGATAGTCTACACCCCCAACCATCGCAACCACTTCCCCCGTCGTCGAGTTTAACGTCACAATTGCCCCTTGGGAAAAATCCGCCGCCCTCCCGGCTGTGTTGAGACTGTTGCGAAGGGAAGTTTCAGCTTTGTTTTGAAACTGAGGGTCTAACGCCGTTTCGACGATAAAGTTGCCTTCTCGGGCGAGTTGTTCCCCTAAAAGTTCTTCAATTTCGGTGAATACATAATCATAGAAATAGGGTGCAACCGTGCTTTGTAAAAGTTCTTTTGCTTTGGGGTTAATTTCAATTCGCGATCGCCTCGCTCGATCCGCTTCTTCTTCGCTGACCATTCGCAATTCTAACATCCGGCTAATGACGCGATCGCGATATTCTACAGCAAGCTGATAATTTTGAATCGGGTTAAACGTATTCGGAGCGGGTAAAATTCCGGCAAGAGTTGCCGCTTCTGAAAGCGTTAATTCTTTCGCGGATTTATCAAAATAAAACTGGGCTGCATCTTCAAAACCGTACAAATCCAAACCCAAAAAAACCCGATTAATATAGGTTAATAACAGCTTCTCTTTGCTATAAATCGTTTCTAATTTTAAAGCAACAATCGCTTCTCGCAACTTCCGACCCGCAGAATCTTCTGTTCCCACATAATCGCGAAACAAACTTCTTGCCAATTGCTGGGAGATTGTACTGCCGCCTTCACGAATTGTACCGCCTTCCACGTTCGTCAGAAAGGCTCGAGTAATGCCAATCGGGTCAACTCCTAAATGCCAATAAAAACGACTATCCTCAGAGGCAATTACGGCTTGGGGGAGATATTTGGAAACGTCCGAGAGATTTTCAACTTCTAAATGAGCATTATTACTGGATTGACGTAGGGGGCTATTGTCCTGAGAAAATACAATCACAGGCCCCGTGATCGTTTTAGGGAGGGGTCGAACCGAGAATTTTTGCCACTCAACTAAGACCAACACCGTCGCTGAAGCGCTCACCCCACAGAGGCTTAAAAAGCTGTACCACAGCAAACGACTGTACCAAGGGGGGGGATCAACATATTGCAGTCGCACCCCGTTAGCGAGTTCAGGAGGGCCGAGAGTGATTAAATCTCCATGACGCAAGGGAAGTTGACCGATGCGACGACTCCCGAGATAGATACCATTGGTGGAGTTTTCATCTTGGATGACAAATTGCCGCGATCTTGATCGTCCACGACGGACGAGACACAGATGCACCTGACTGACAACCGGGTTTCGCACCACGATATCACAAGAACGAGAGGAACGTCCCAAAGTGTAGCGATCGCCGAGTAGGGGATATACATCAGCAGTATCGGCGTCGGCATTTTGTACCCACAATTCAGGGACTCGGGCATTGGGTTGGAGAACCAGCCGAGAAAAATTGACCTTCGCATGGAGGGTCTGAACAACTTGAGTGATAGCACCCAGAAGGGTTCTAGGCTTCTGTGGAGGCTTCGTTGATGTCATACTGAGCGATGATCGGCAAGCAGCACAAAGCGTTTCACTCATTTTACTCGCAAGTTCTCGAACTTGGGGTGTGTTGGATGTCGGGTGTTGGGGAAAGAGGAATTAAGGTCTTCTCTCGGATGGATCAGTCGGAGGGCGGCGGGGTTGTTCTCCAATAAACATCGCAATTAGTAAACAAACAATCCCAATATTAATCGAAACATCGGCTAAATTGAACACCGGAAATTGAATGAGGCGAAAATCCAAAAAATCGACCACATGACCGGAGACAAATCGATCAATGCCATTTCCTAATGCTCCCCCTAATATTAAGCCATATCCAATTTGTTCCCAACGATTTACCCTTGGCCCCCACCACGCCAACCCCATTAATCCTAAACTTACCCCCAACGATAACCATCGCAACCACAATACCCCCCCATTACTAAATAAACTAAATGCCGCCCCGGTATTGATCACATAGGTCAAGTGAAAAACATCTAGCCACAGGGGAATTGTTTGGGGAGGATTGGTCAGTTCTAAGGTTTGAACGATCCAAAATTTCGTGAGATGATCGACAATTAAACTGAGAATTCCAGCGATCCAAAAAATCGGATTTTTTTGAAATTGCATAAAACAGGAGTCAGAATACAGAATTCAGAATTCAGAATACTCTACCCATAAAGGGATAGAGTTTTAAGGCGAGAATATTTTAATTTTTTTCGCTTGACTGAGGGCGAGGTTTTAACCAATATTCGTCACCCACTCGTACAGAATTCATACTGAATTCTGACTCCTGAGTTCTGAATTCTTCTTATAAACGGGGAACCGGGAAAGAAAAGCGGACATCAACTGTCTATTTTTAGGGGATTTTGATTCAATAAAACATTAACCCACGCAATACATAGGATAACACGGTAATGGCACAGGCGACACCAAGTTGACCGGGGAGAGGATGAAGGGAGTATTTTTGAATGGAGTCTATTAAAGATAGATTTTGAGTGGTGAATCCTTCAAAAACATGATTACCAATTAAATAGGTGATTCCGACTCCATGAATGATTAACAAACCACACAAACAACTAAATGCTAAAAGTTCTAACTTTGGGCTAGCTTTAAAGGCAATCATGCCACAAACCCAACCACCGGGAACAAAACCCAGTAAATAACCAAAGGTAGGTTCTCGTAAATAGCCAATCCCGCCCCCTTCAGAAAAGACAGGTAAAACCGTTAAACCGAGGACGAGATAAGCAATTTGTGAGATAGCGGCTGCATTTTTTCCGCCCATACAACCGACCAACAAAACGGCCCCAATTTGATAAGTGACTCCTAAAGAATAAACCGAGATTTCTTGTTGTTGCCATAGCCAAGATGGATCGGCAGCAAATGCTTCTAAAAATGTGCCACCGATGGTTAAAATAACGCCAATAATTGCCCACAGCAATTCCAAGGGAGGAGTCATTACAGTTATCAGTTATGCAGTGAACAGTGACCAGTTTTTACAGTTTACAGTTTACAGTTATGCAGTTACCAGCTTTTACAGTTTACAGCGCGAAGTGCGATCTTGGGGTTACGCCTGCGTGGAGCGCGTTCCTTGCGACGGGCGCGGTTTCCGGCGAGAGCAAAGTTCGTGCATAGAGCAAAGTTTGCAAGAGAGCAACTTCGCAAGAGAGTTTACAGTTATTAGTTATTAGTTACCAGCTTTTACAGTTATCACTGTTAACTGGTTACTGTTAACTGGTCACTGTAAACTGTTAACTGGTCACTGCATAACTGTAAACTGTTAACTGTTAACTGGTCACTGGTCACTGTTCACTGTTCACTGTAAAACAGGTGCTTCTCCTCCGATCAGTCCTAAAGACTCTAGCATCGCCTGATCTTGTTCAGGGGACTGGCCGAGAGTCGTCAAGTAGTTTCCGATTAACATAGCGTTTATCCCTGATTTTAACCCCAGGCTTTGCAGTTCACCCATGACGGCTTCTCGTCCTCCTGCGTAGCGAAGAATTTGTTTGGGGAGAATCAGTCGAAAGATGGCGATCGCTTTTAAGGCTTCGTAGGGGTCTAGTTTGGGTTGATCACTGAGGGGCGTTCCTTCTCGGGGGTTCAAGAGGTTCAACGGAACTGACTCAACTTCCAGTTCCCGTAAGGCTAGGGCTAAGTCGATGCGATCTTCCCAAGATTCACCCATCCCGAGAATACCGCCTGTGCAGGCTTGAATTCCGGCTGCTTTGAGGTTTTTCACGGTTTCGACGCGATCGCGCCAACTGTGGGTACTGACGATCTGGGGATAGAAGTTCTCTGAGGCTTCTAAGTTATGGTTGTAGCGGGTGACGCCAGCTTCAGCTAAAGCCGTTGCTTGTGAGGGGGTGAGTTCTCCCAGGGCGCAACAGGGTTTGATTTGGGTTTCAGTCTGAATACGCTTGACCGTCTCTAAAATTTGTTCAAATTCAGTAGACTTTGGACTACTATATTTGGGGCCGCGTCCTTGAGAAACCAAACAGAAGCGTTTGGCTCCGGCAGCTTCGGCGGCTTTCGCTTGGGCTAGAATTTCTTCAGGGGATTTTAAGCCATAAACCGGGGAATTGTCACCGGGATGATGAGCCGACTGAGAACAAAAGCCACAGTTTTCTGAGCAGTTTCCTGATTTAACGTTGATAATGCTACAGAGATCAACGATATTACCACAACAGGCTTGACGGACGCGATCGGCGGCTTCACACAGCAGCAGAATCTCATCTTGCGTTGTGATTTGTTGGGTCAGGGCGATCGCTTCTGAGCGACTGATGGAATCTCCGGAAATGATCCGATCGGCTAGATCCTTCAGCCAGGTTTGAAGGGATTGCGAGATTCCCTGTGCTGGAACGTTCTCTAGAGAAGAGATTGAGCCGTCGCCTTGAAGATGGGTTGAGAGTGGGACTTGAACCACGTTACGCTTCTGTAGTTTGAAATTCATCCAAATTTTACCAAAAATTGCCGCACACGCCCCTACCTTTTAGGTATGGGGATATAAGGCTCTTTCAAATGCTATAATAACTCTACTGGCAGGGTATTCAACCAGTTGAAAAACCCAGCATCTAATCGATGCAATGAACCTTGAAAACTTAAGGTATGGGGTTCTTGCCAGGAATGCTTTGGCCATATAAAACCTTAAAGCACCAAGTACAGAGAATCAAGCATTTTTTTCTCAAGTACGGTAGGGCATACCGAAACTATCTCTGAAATGGGATGAACGACTGGGGAGACGAACCCCTCAAAGAGTAGGTTAGGAAACCAGCTTGCTGTAAGGGTTGTCAATGAATCAGTAATCCAAAGCCGTGAGGTTTGGAGAATCCCCTTTCTTTAGAAATGGGGAGTATGTCAACATCTTACTACTTTTGCAGTCATTCCTCACCCTGAATCTGTTACCCGCTACCCCTGTTCCTGTTGAGCTTGTGTGTTGTCTGTCTTGATTGCCAGAGATTTTATACAATTTGGCCCTAGACTGAGACGACTGATTAAGATTTGCTTCTTGATTAATAATTTTGCTGAATCTTTAACCTTTCCTTTACCTTGATTTGTTAGTGAGACGCTATCCTCTAGGGTATTCGTGCAGTCAACACAACAATCCCATTGTTATGGTTTTTCGTCTCAATTCAATCAATCTCTCTAGCTTGATCGCAAAAGTTTCGGCTGTGGCTCTCGTGGCGACGTTAGCCGCTTGTGGAGGGGGCAGCGATACCGCAACCAATACAACAGGTGGTGGTGGCACAACCCCGACGACAGATGGTGGCACAGCCCCGGCTGCATCTGGGGATGGGGCCGATGCTAGACTCGTTCTCAACCAACAAGTAAACTTAGTGGGTGCGGGTGCAACATTCCCTGCTCCTCTTTATCAGCGTTGGTTTCAAGAATTTTCTCAAGGTACACAGAACTTGCAAATTGATTATCAGTCTGTGGGTAGTGGAGCGGGAGTTGAACGGTTTACCCAAGGCTTGGTGCAGTTTGGCGCTAGCGATGTGGCAATGACCGATGAAGAAATTGCCAAAGTTCAAAGAGGCGTTTTAATGCTGCCTGTAACAGCAGGAAGTATCGGTTTAGCTTATAATCTTTCTGGAGTCGAAGGACTCAAGCTCTCTCGGCAAACTTATGCAGACATCTTTCTGGGTAAGATTACCAACTGGAATGATCCAGCGATCGCCGAAGATAACCCCGGCTTGCAATTACCCGATCAACCGATTACTGTAGTCTATCGTTCTGACGGTAGTGGAACTACAGGAGTATTCACGCAACACATGAGTGCTGCTAGTGAAGACTGGAAGAACAGCGTCGGAGATGGTAAAACCGTACAGTGGCCGGTAGGAATTGGCGGTAAAGGGAATGAAGGCGTAACGGCTCAGGTCAGTCAAACCCCCGGCGCTATTGGTTACATTGAATATGGTTATGCTAAGAGTGCAGGTATACCTCTGGCAGCCCTAGAAAATAAGTCGGGTCAGTTCGTTGAACTTACCGATGAATCAACCTCCAAAACACTAGAAGCCATTCAATTACCGGAAGACTTACGAGCATTTGTTCCCGATCCAGAGGGAGAAGAATCCTATCCCATTGTTAGCTATACCTGGCTCCTAATTTACGGAGAATACCCCGATCCAGAAGTTGCTAAATCCATTGAGGCAATGGTGGAATACAGCTTAACTAAAGGTCAAGAAATCGGCCCCGATTTAGGCTATATTAAACTGCCTCAGAACGTCAGAGAGAAAGTTGCAGCAGTTGCCGATCAAATTAGCCCCGATTACCAGATCAATGTAAATTAACTGGGTCGTGATGATCGCTGGGAAGCTGTTTGTTTCCAGGTCAATTATCTGCGAAACAGACAGTTTAAATGGCTTGTCTAACCCGAAAAACGGTTTATGGATGGTTTCGCAAGATTGATTAGGAAAACAAACGCACGCTCAAAACACTAAATTATGGTTACACCTCGTGGTAACGTTCAAGATGTTGGACGATCTCACGCAAAAGCTGAGAAGCATCCCATCCCTTTACTCTTTCGTCTCAATCTAATCAATCTCTCAAGTCGGATCACTCAGGTGTTGGCAGTTGCTTCAGTGTTGGTGCTAGCCTCTTGTGGAGGCAACGACAGTACCAATGGTTCTGGTAATGATCGGCTCGTTCTCAACCAACGAGTTAATTTAGTGGGCGCGGGTGCATCTTTTCCCGCTCCGTTGTATCAACGGTGGTTCCAAGAACTCTCTCGAAAAACGCCAAATCTGCAAATTGATTATCAGTCTGTAGGTAGTGGAGCAGGCATTGAACGATTCACTCAAGGGTTAGTACAGTTTAGCGCGAGTGATGTGGCAATGACCGATGAAGAAATTGCCCGAGTTCAAAGAGGGGTTTTCTTGCTGCCAATGACAGCAGGGAGCATTGTTTTAGCTTACAATCTTCCAGGGGTGGAGAATCTGAGACTGTCTCGGAAGACTTATGCAGATATTTTTCTCGGTAAGATTAGGAACTGGAACGATCCGGCGATCGCCAAAGATAACCCTGGTGTGCAATTGCCAAACCAACCGTTAACTGTGGTTTTCCGTTCTGACGGAAGTGGAACCACAGGGGTATTTACTCGGCACATGAGTGCCATTAGTCAAGAGTGGAAGAATAAAATCGGACAAGGGGTAAGCGTACAGTGGCCTGTGGGAGTGGGCGGGGCGCGAAATGATGGTGTAGCGGCTCAAGTCAGACAATCTCCCGGTGCAATTGGTTTTCTAGAGTATGGGTTTGCTCGGAGTGCGGGCTTACCAGCGGCAACTTTAGAAAACAAATCGGGTAACTTTGTGGAGGCGACTGGCTCTTCAGCGACTAGAGCTTTAGAATCAGTGCCTTTACCGGACGATTTAAGGGCATTTATAGACGATCCAGAAGGGGATGAATCTTATCCGATTGTGACCTACAGTTGGTTGCTCGTCTACAGAGAATCTCCTGATCCCGTCATTGCTAAATCAATTGAGGCGATGGTGGAATACGGCTTAAATCAAGGTCAAGAAATCAGTCCCGAGTTGGGTTACATTCAACTCCCTCAGAACGTTAGAGAGAGAGTAGCAGAAGTCGCAGACAAAATCAGCCCAGATTTCCAGATTAAAGTCAAGTAATCAAGCCCTGATTGGGTAAGCTGAGGCTGAGTGGGTGAACGGCTCCTATAGGCGACGTACTTCACCCCTACTTGAAAATCTTCCTCTGTTTTCTAGAGTTCATCAAAAAATAAACACACAACCCCTTCACGAAACACTGAATTATGGTTGCACCCGTAGGTAATGTTCGAGATGTTGGACGATCTCGCACAGATGTCGAGAAGAAACTAGACTCAGGCTTTATTTGGCTAACGCGCATTTTTGCTTGGGGTATTGCTGGAATTTTGCTTTTGATTGCATTGCCCATTGCCCAGCAAGCGATTCCCGCGTTCCAAAAGTTTGGTTTAGGCTTTCTGTTTACGAGCGCCTGGAACCCGGTTCAAGAAACCTATGGCGCTTGGCCGATGATTTATGGAACCCTAGTTAGTTCCTTTATTGCTTTGCTGATAGCTGTTCCTTTGGGTTTAGGAACGGCGATTTTTTTGAGTGAAGATTTTATTCCTCCCGGAGTTCGCAGAATCTTAACGTTTCTCGTCGAACTGCTGGCTGCTATTCCGAGTGTTGTCTATGGTTTATGGGGAATTTTTGTGTTGATTCCCTTTTTACGACCCATCCAAATGTTTATATACAAAAGCTTTGGCTGGATTCCCATCTTTAGTACACCTCCTGCTGGCCCCGGTATGTTTCCGGCGGGTGTGATTTTGGCGATTATGACTTTGCCAATTATCACTGTTATTGCTCGGGACTCTCTGGCTAGTTTACCTTCGGACTTACGGCAAGCTTCGATGGGCTTGGGTGCAACTCGTTGGATCACGATTTTCCAAATTTTAATTCCGGCTGCCTTTTCCGGGATTGTTGGGGGAGTGATGCTCGGACTGGGGCGGGCGATGGGAGAAACAATGGCGGCTACTATGATTATTGGCAACTCCAACAACGTCAATATTTCTCTATTTGCTCCCGGTAACACCATTGCTTCTCTGATGGCTAACCAATTCCCTGAAGCTTCGGGTTTGCAAGTTTCGGCGTTGATGTATGCCGGTATGGTGCTTTTTCTGCTGACTTTGATCGTCAATGTTCTGGCTCAAATGATTGTCAGCCGAGTTCAATCAAAATACCAGTAACTACTCAGGCACAAATGCACGCTCAAAGACTGATAGGCAAATTGTTTCGAGTTGTTAAACTGAAGTTATCCTCATAGTCGCTATGTCAAATTATGCTCAACCTTACACCGATCCAGGTGCTAAAAGTTTAATTCGCGATCGCAGTCGTCCCCGAGATATTTTAGATGTTGCAATGACGGGCCTTGCTGGGACTTGCATCGCTCTGACGGTGATTCCTCTGTTTGCGGTTTTGTTTTACGTTTTGCTCAAAGGTGGAAGCCGCCTCAATATAGACTTATTTACCAAGTTGCCTCCTGCTGCGGGTCAAACTACGGGTGGAATTGCCAGTGCTATTTTAGGTACCCTGATGGTGGTTGGGATCGCTGCTTTAATTGCGGTTCCGTTTGGAGTGCTAGCCGCTATCTTCTTATCAGAGTTTAGCGGGGGTCAAGTCGCTCAGTCTATTCGTTTCGCAACGAACGTGATGAGTGGAGTTCCCTCGATTATTGCCGGGGTTTTCGCTTATAGTTCAATTGTCTTGACAACCGGACAGTTTTCGGTGATCGCCGGAGCCATTGCATTAGCAGTATTGATGCTGCCAACCATTGTCCGAACTACAGATGAAGCCCTACAAATTATTCCCCAAGATATCCGTCAAGCTTCTGTGGGAATTGGGGCATCGAACTATCAAACGGTTTTACAAGTGGTTCTTCCGGCTGCTATTCCGGCGATTTTAACCGGGGTAACGTTAGCAGTCGCCCGGGCGGCGGGAGAAACGGCTCCCTTGCTGTTTACTGTGGTCTACACCAACAACTGGCCTAGAGGGCCGTTTGCACCGACTTTGCCTTCCTTGGCTTATTTGGTTTACGAATTTGCCCGAGGATTCGATAAGATTTTGCAGGAATTTGCTTGGGCTGCCTCCCTGGTGTTGGTTCTTTTGGTTTTGATCACGAGTATTCTGACTCGTTGGGCTTCTCGTCAAGGTGATTTCTAAGGTCAGAAAACTCAATAATTGGGAGATTTGTACCACTGGGTGCTGGACGATTCAATCTTGAAAAATTTACAGGAAGTTAGGGGTTATGAAGGACTATAGCTATCAAAAAACGGTCAACGAAACGGAAACGGTTCTACAAGCTGAGAATTTAGACGTTTTCTATGGGGATTTTAAGGCGGTTCGGGGTGTTTCTCTGAATATTCCCAAAAATAAAGTCACCGCATTTATCGGCCCTTCTGGATGTGGGAAAAGTACCATTCTGCGCTGTTTTAATCGCCTCAATGATTTGATTCCGATTTTTCATTTAGATGGGAAGATTTATTATCAAAATAAGAACCTCTACGACCCCGATATTGACCCCGTAGAAGTCCGACGCCGAATTGGGATGGTGTTTCAAAAACCGAATCCTTTCCCTAAATCTATTTATGATAATATTGCTTACGGGGTGAAGGTAAACGGATTGGCGAAAACCAAAGAACAAATGGATGAGATCGTAGAGCGATCGCTCCGTCAAGCGGTACTTTGGGATGAAGTTAAAGATAAACTCGGTCAAAGTGGTTTCGCTCTTTCTGGAGGTCAGCAACAACGTCTCTGTATTGCTCGTACTGTTGCGGTGAACCCTGATGTTGTATTGATGGATGAACCTTGTGCTTCTCTCGACCCGATTTCTACACTCTCGGTTGAGGATTTAATTCACGAACTCAAGGAAAATTACACGATTATTATCGTAACTCACAATATGCAGCAAGCAACACGGGTTGCAGATATGACGGCTTTCTTTAACGCCAAGGCGATTGAAGGGGGTAAGCGTTTCGGGTATTTGGTTGAGTTTGATGACACCCAGACGATTTTCCAAAACCCCCAAGAAGAATCAACTCAACAATATGTAAGTGGTCGCTTTGGATAAAACAGAACAATTTTACTCTTTCTACCTCAACTTTGAGGTGGGTTGTTGACACTCCCCCGTCAAGCTTAAGCTGTGACGGGGGATTCTTGTTTCACGGAAGAATGCTTTTTAGTGCAAGCACTACTGAGTCTTATTTCTTCTCCACAAGCTTGAATTCCTGTGTGTCCCACAGTATTTGTTGACAGTATTCTTAGACCTTCTTCCCTAATGTTTTTCGCTGCATTCTCATCTCTATCATGGTGAGTTTTACAGTTTGGACAAACCCATTCACGAATACTTAAATTCAATGAATCGTTTTTGAATTTGCAGCAATTGCAAAGCTTTGTACTTGGGAAAAATCTGTCAACTTCAATCAACTTTCCTCCCTCTCTTTCAATTTTGTAGCCCAGGAAATTAATTAGCATTCCAAAACTAGCATCTAACACAGATTTTGCTAGCTTGGTGCGTGCTAATCCTTTAACGCAAAGGTTTTCCACTACAATGACTTGGTTCTCGTCAACTAACTTTCTGGAAAGTTTATGAAGGAAGTCAACTCTTGTGTTTGCTATCTTTTCATGGACTTTAGCAACCCTTTTGACTTGCTTCTTACGGTTATTAGAACCCTTTGTCTTTCGAGATGATGCTTGCTGCCTTCTTTTTAATCGCTTGGCATATTTTCTAGTGGGTTTAATTGGATCGACTTTCGTGTAAGTTTCACCGTCAAACATCGTTACCAAACTTGTTAACCCTAAGTCGATTCCTGAGATTTTCCCAGTGATATCAAGGGGTAAATTGTCAGATTCAAACAGAATAGCAGCAAAATATTTATCTGTACTTGTCTTAGACACGGTAACAGATTTAATTGGGCTGCTAATTGTTTTTGAGAGTTTGGCTTTAACAATCCCTAGTTTGGGAAGTTTGACTCCATTCCCTTTAATCGAACAACTTTCGGGATAACGAATTGATTGTTTTTTCCGCTTGTTTTTGAATTGAGGAAATCTAGCTCGGTGAGCAAAGAAGTTTTTGAAAGCAGTTTCTAAATTCTTTAATGATTGCTGTAATGTAGCAGCAGTAGCTTCTTGTAGGAACGAGTAATTAGGTAATTTTTTAAGTTGAGTTAAATATGCAGCCATGTCGCAATAACTTAACCCTTTTCCTGTTTCCTTGTACTGAGTGTTGGTTTTCTCTAAATAATAATTCCATACCATGCGACAGCAGCCAAAGTTTTTAGCTAAAGCCACTTCTTGTTCTTTGTTTTGGTACAGTCTTACTTTGAGAACCTCTAACATTGCTACTCTACATTGAGAATCTTCTGTTTAAATAACACTTAACGCTTAAAAATGTCAATTGAAAAAATATGTTGAGCAACAGGCAACTCCACAAAATTAATCGGATTCGCTACCGCTCATATTTATTTTTGTCGTGATTCATCTCACCGCCAAACCTCACGGATGTGGTGGGAGTCCTCTCACGATATTAAGATAGAAGTCAGAGGACAGAGGTGCTTCTGACTTCTTTTTTGTGTTGTCCTTCGTCAAGGGTTTTTCATCCAGTGACGCATCAAATTATCTTTAACCATACTTTGGCGTAAGACTTCCAGCAAATAGTCTTGAGCTTCTTCTAGGCTCAGACCCTTAACTTGCTCCCGCAGGACTTGGAGCTTGAACTGTTGCTCTAAACTTAGATTTCCAGGTGCTTTCATTGTGTTCTCCTCTTGGACGTGCAACTTCGACCTACAGAATTAGCAGGTAACGTGGGACCGTCTACTCTGCTCTTCTCTATTTGTAAATTATCGTAACAACTACTTGACAATCTGTCCATGATGTACAATTTTTCACTAATATACTTTGCAAAAGTTTATAGTTAGATCAGGGTACTGGGTACTGGGTACTGGGAATAGGTAAAAAATTGCTGACGGGGGTGAGCGATGACTGTCTCCCCCGGAACCCTAATAGCCCTATCATAGAAAAGGTATTAGCCTATAAAATCAATCAAAGGGAGAGTTTCTGCATGGATGCAATGCAATTCTTTCGGCAGAGTGCGGGACAGTGGCAGTCTTTACGAACTACCCATCATTTAGCTTTTAGACAAGCTGAAAAGGGTCATTCTAAAATCAACGTTGAAGCCCTGAGTGCGGATGATCCAAAAGTGGTTGAAATCTGCAAAATGCACGATGTCGATCCGGCAATTGCAGCCGGAGGTGCCTATGTGACTTGGAATGGTGAAATGGCTTGGGATAAGGATGATGAAAATCACTCCGGTTCGACGGTTTTTGCTATTGTTCCTGATGCGGATAATCCCCGCAAAGGTCGAATGTTGCGAGAACGAGGCTATGCGGAAATTGTTCCGGTTGTCGGACAGTTTGAGATGGATGAAGATGATGCTTTAATCTTAGTCACTGAATATGAAACGATGAGTTCGATAGAACGCTTTTGGTTTGCCAGTCCTAATGTCAGAATGCGAACCAGTGCAGTTAAACGGTTCGGTGGGTTTAATACTTCTACTTTCTGTACGGAAATTCGGATTGAGGAGACAGACTCAAAGGCTTCTTCTGAGTCTGAAAATGCAGAAAATACAGCTTTTTATTCTGCTTTAGGTTGGTAATTTACAGTGAACAGTGATCAGTGAACAGTGACCAGCTTTTACAGTGAACAGTGAACAGTGACCAGTGACCAGTGATAACTGTAAAAACTGGTAACTAATAACTAATAACTGTAAACTGTCAACTGTAAAAACTGGTCACTGTAAACTGTAAACTGTCAACTGTAAAAGCTGTTCACTGTTCACTGAAATAACTGGTCACTGTTTACTGTTAACTGATCACTGTATAAACCCGCCCTCTCTTTCTTGATTTTCTGTGGCGATGATGTGAATATCAATATCGGGAAGCGATCGCATTAAACGCTGAATAATTGAGCCTTTAAAGAATAATTGCCAGCGAGAACGATGGGTTTCACCGATGACGATTTGAGTAATTCTTTGAGTCTGAGCAACTTCTACAATTGTATCTAAAACATTCGTTGATTGAACTCGAATAAATTCTCCATGAAATTCTTTACAGAGTCGTTCACAAGTTTCTATATGGATGCTATCTTCTTTGGAGAGAAACTGATTATGATTATCTACAAATAAAGCGTATAATTTGGCATTCATGTAGTTAGAAATTCTTGCGCCTCGTCGCAAAAGTCTGATAGAATTAGGATAAGTGGAAATACAAACTAAAACCCGTTCACGGATATTGCAATAGTCAGATTTATTCCCATTACAACCACTTTCTTCGACATTATCCGCAACTTCTCGCAGCGCTAACTCCCGCAGTGCAATTAAATTACGTCGTTTAAAGAAATGATTCAACGCCTGATCAATTTTTTCAGGAGCATATATTTTCCCTTCTTTTAGCCGTTCTTGAAGGGTTTCTGGCGTGACATCAACGACAACGACTTCATCCGCTTCATCGATAACTGAGTCGGGAATTCGTTCTCGAACAACTATACCTGAAATGCGAAAGACTAAATCATTTAAACTTTCGAGATGTTGAATATTAACCGTTGAATACACATCAATTCCGGCGGCGAGAATTTGTTCGACATCTTGATAACGTTTGACAAACTTTGAACCGGGAATATTGGTGTGCGCGAGTTCATCGATTAACACCAGTTGTGGCTGCCTTTCTATTATGGCATCTGTATCCATTTCTGTCAAGCTTCGATGGGATAAAATCACATTTTTGCGAGGAATTAATTCTAACCCCATCGCTTTATTTGCAGTGTCTTCTCGTCCATGAGTTTCTAACAGTCCAATTACCACATCAATTCCATCTTGTTTGATAATTTTTCCTTCTTCCAACATCCGGTAAGTTTTACCAACACCGGGCGACATTCCAATAAAAATTTTGTGTTTCCCGCGACGAAGTGACACTTTATTTTTTCCTGTTAATTGGGGATTAACGGTTGTTAAAATTTCGTTAGATTTAATCATTTTTATTTTTCTGAGAAACCGGGTTCGATAACGAAAAATCTAGACAAGCTTATAGAAGTTGCAAGAAACCCGGTTTCTGATAGTACATCAAAAGAAATTTCTGAGAAACCGGGTTCGATAACGAAAAATATAGACAAGCTTATAGAAGTTGTAAGAAACCCGGTTTCTGATAGTTATGCAAGAATAAACAGATGTAAATTTGATACACCCAAATCACGATAATTGAATTAACTCAATTGATTTAAGGCCAAATTCAACTTGAGGACATTAACGCCCGGTTCTCCAAAAATTCCGAGAAAGCGTTTGTCGGTATTTTGAACAATTAATTCTTGAATTTCTTCGGTAGAAATTGAACGGGCTTGTGCGACTCTTGCAACTTGAACTTGAGCCGCTTCTGGAGTAATATGAGGGTCTAAACCCGAACCAGAAGTATAAACTAAATCAGCAGTGGGTTGAATTCCTGCTTGTTGAAGTCGAGTTTTTTCCTGTTGAATTCGGGTGATTAAATCAGGATTACTGGGTGCAAGATTACTAGCCCCTGAAATTCCTGTTGGTGCGCTATCTTCTCCCTGACTATAATTAATGGTACTCGGACGACTCCAAAAATAGCGTTCAGAAGTGAAAGATTGTCCGATTAAAGCAGAACCAACAATCTCACCTTGAGCGTTTGTAATTAAACTTCCATTGGCTTGATAGGGAAAAGCAACTTGACCGATAATTAGAAGTAAAGCTGGATAGAAAATTGCGGTAATTACCCACAAAATAAACGTGTTACGAACTCCAATCATTAATTCTGAAATCATGTTTTGAACTCCTATTTAATTGAAATACAGAACTTGTCTCAGCCGGATTAAAACCTCTCAGGTTGAAGAATGACAACAAATAGATAAACAGCCAGTCCGATAACGACTAATCCTAAAAGTCCCAAAGCATAGGCGGAACTTTTAGCAATATTGTTGTTAGTCGCCGCATAAACTAAGGGTGCGAGAACCACATTGAAACAAAGTGCTAAAAACAGACTGAGGGATAGTTTTCGATGTAGAAATCGACTCCCAATTAAATCACAGGTTTCGAGAAAAGAATTCAGTTTCATTGTCCGTAGGGGCGCAAGGCTTGCGCCCCGATAAATGTACAAAAATTGTCGGATATTTTGTTTGTAGATGGGTTGTATTTATCCGCCCGTTTAATTTTACCTAGCCCCCGGTTTGATCCCCCCTTGATCCCCCCTTTGAAAGGGGGGGGTAAGGCGAGGGGAGGATTTTTAAGTTTATTAAATATCTACAACTCTTATCCCAATAAAAAACTTTTTTCCTTTTCCCTCTCCTAACCCCCCTTTCAAAGGGCAGGGCCGTTTCATTCTAAAATTTTGCGATCGCTAAACCTTTGATGGGGGGCAAGTTTTAGGCTCTATTTAAACAGAAAATCTCAAAACTGTTGAAATAATCCTCCTTTTCTTTACAGAGAAAGGCTTTTAAGATTTGGCGATCGCATTTTTGAACCGAGAATGAAACAGCCCTGCCTTTCAAAGGGGGGCAGGGGGGATAGAGAGGGTAGGGAGAGGTCGAGAGGGTTAGGGAGAGGTAGAGAAGATGGGGTTAAAAATGGAACAGTCCTGTGCTTAGAAAGGGGGGATTCTATTGAGAATTAACGGGAAATCCGTTAGGCAAAACCAATCGCCGAAATCGTCACATCAATAAATTTGATAGCGATAAACGGTGCAATCACACCGCCAAGACCATAAATTAAGATGTTGCGTTGTAACAATTGATTTGCAGTCAACGGACGAAATTTCACCCCCGTTAACGCCAAGGGAATTAACGCCGGAATAATCAACGCATTGTAAATCAACGCCGAAAGAACCGCCGAATTCGGACTATTTAAACCCATGATATTTAACGCCCCAATTCCTGCACCCGCAAACATCGCCGGAATAATTGCAAAATATTTTGCAATATCATTCGCCACCGAAAAAGTGGTTAAAGCGCCGCGAGTAATTAACAGTTGTTTGCCAATTGTAACCAAATCAATTAACTTCGTCGGGTCCGAATCTAAATCCACCATATTCGCCGCTTCTTTCGCCGCTTGAGTTCCCGAATTCATCGCCAAACCCACATTTGCTTGGGCTAAAGCGGGGGCATCATTTGTTCCATCTCCCGTCATTGCGACTAACTTTCCTTGGGCTTGTTCTTGTTGAATAACTTGAATTTTGTCTTCGGGTGTGGCTTCGGCAATAAAATCATCAACCCCCGCTTCTTTAGCGATAACAGACGCCGTAATGCGGTTATCTCCGGTTAACATTACAGTGCGAACTCCCATCCGACGGAGTTGATTAAAACGTTCGCGAATTCCGGGTTTGATAATATCTTTGAGGTAAATTACGCCGTAAATTTCGTTATCCCGACAAACCGCTAAAGGTGTTCCTCCGAGTAACGAAACTCTCTCATAAGCGGTGTTTACATCCTCGGAAGGTTGTCCCCCTCGGGAACGAACAAACCCCCGTATCGCGTCTACCGCGCCTTTACGAACTTCGCCCCCGTCGGGTAAGTCGGTTCCGCTCATGCGAGTTCGGGCGGAAAATTCAACTCCTGTGGCTTTTTTTATGTTAAAATCTACCTGAGCGTCCATTCCTTCGGCTAACCGCACGATGGATTTTCCTTCGGGAGTGGTATCAAAAATACTCGCAGCTAGGGCAATTTTAGCGACATCTTCCACGCTGTATCCATCAACGGGAATAAATTCTTCGGCGAGTCGATTTCCTAACGTAATGGTTCCGGTTTTATCTAAGACTAAAGTATTGACATCGCCGCAAGCTTCCACCGCCCGTCCTGAAGTTGCAACCACATTAAATTGAGCAACTCTATCCATTCCCGCAATGCCAATTGCACTTAAAAGTCCGCCAATTGTTGTCGGAATTAACGCGACTAATAATGCAATTAACAGGGTGATGCTAACAGGACTATTGGCATAAAACGCAACCGGGGGAATGGTGGAAATAACAATTAAAAAGACTAAAGTCAAAACCGCCAGAAGAACCGTTAAAGCAATTTCGTTGGGGGTTTTGCTGCGTTCTGCCCCTTCAACTAATGCAATCATCCGGTCAATAAATCCTTTTCCGGGGTCAGCCGTCACACGGATAATCAATTCATCAGAAATGATTCGAGTTCCCCCTGTGACTGAACTGGCGACATCCGAACCCGCTTCTTTGAGAACTGGTGCCGATTCTCCGGTAATCGCGGATTCGTCAACCGATGCCACGCCCTCCAACACTTCACCATCGGCGGGAATCACGTCCCCTGCGACAACAGATATGCGATCGCCTTGTCTGAGGTTGGTCGAACTTACCTGCTCTATTGTACCATCTGGGAGCAATTTTCGCGCAATGGTTTCAGATTTTGTTGATCGTAACGCATCGGCTTGGGCTTTTCCCCGTCCTTCGGCGACGGCTTCGGCAAAGTTGGCAAACACAACGGTAAACAGCAAAATAACGGCAATTAAACCGTTAAATAAATAAAGATTGTCTCCGGTTACAGTACCGAATAAGTTGGGGTTTACGGTTAATAAAGCGGTGATTATTGTTCCCACCCAAACCACAAACATGACGGGATTTTTTGCCATGATGCGCGGGTGAAGTTTAACGAAGGCTTGTTGAAGGGCTTGTTGATATAAGCCCGATAAATTGGGTAACGGATGGTTTTGTTTTGAGATTTTGGAGTTCATGCTTTTGGAAACGGATTGGGTAACGGATGGGTTTTTTTTGAGATGGATGGGTTGGTTTTGGGTTAGGAAATGCTGGCTATTTTAAAGGCTTCGGCAACGGGGCCTAAGACTAAAACGGGTAGGAAGGTTAAGGCACCTAAAATGACGATAGCCCCGGCGGTGATACTGGTAAATAAAATGGTGTCTGTTCGCAAGGTTCCTGCGGTTTCGGGAACAGCTTGTTTGCGAGTCATATTATCAGCGAGTAACAACAAGGCAATAATTGGAATATAACGCCCTAAAAGCAGTGAAAAACTGGTGCTTAAGTTCCACCAAAGGGTATTATCGCTGAGTCCTTCAAAGCCGGAACCGTTGTTAGCCGCCGCCGAGGCATATTCATAGATAACTTGAGAAATTCCGTGAAAACCTGGGTTGGTAATTCCTGACAGGGTATCGGTAAAAGCGAGGGTAATTGCTGCGGGAATTAAAATGGCTATGGGATGAACCAGTAACACTACACTTGCCAACACAATTTCTCGTTTTTCGATTTTTCTACCCAAAAATTCGGGGGTTCGTCCGACCATTAATCCGGTTATAAAAACGGACAAAATCAGGAAGATAAACAGATAAGCGGTTCCGGTTCCTTGTCCGCCCCAAATAATTTGTAAAAACAGATTCGACAAGGTAGCAAAACCGCCCACAGGCATTAATGAGTCGTGCATTCCGTTCACTGCCCCGCACATTGTTCCGGTTGTAGCCACTGCCCAAAGTGCTGTTAATGCCCAACCAAAACGCACTTCTTCTCCTTCAAAATTTGCTGCGGATTTGCCTAAAATCTCGTTAACAATGGGGTTGCCTTGGTATTCACCAATCGCCGTAATTGCAATTAAGATTGCAAACAGAATAAATACCATCCAAAAGACTAACCAACCTTGTTTATGATTACCTGCCATAATGCCGTAAGTATGGATTAATCCGGCTGGAATAATCAGCATAATGACGGTTTCTAAGAAGTTGGTAAATCCGTTAGGGTTTTCAAAGGGATGTGCGGAATTGATTCCAAAAAATCCCCCGCCATTTTCACCGAGTTCTTTGATAATTTCAAAGTGGGCAACGGGACCGCGAGCGATATATTGGGTTGCGCCTTCTAGGGTGGTAATTTCCGCAGGTGCGGCTAAGGTTTCGGGAACTCCAGCGATGAGTAAAATAATCCCACCAATGATAGAAATAGGGAGTAATATTCTGGTAATGGATTGGGTTAAGTCAACGTAAAAGTTGCCTAAAGGTTTACCCGTTAGTCCGCGAATAAAGGCAATTGCAACTGCAATACCCGTCCCCGCAGAGGTAAACATTAAAAACCCTAACGCCAGCATTTGTGAGAAGTAACTGTAGGTTGTTTCTCCTGAATAATGCTGTTGATTTGTATTGGTAACAAATGAAATAGCGGTGTGTAGGGCTAAATCCCAACTGGGGGGGTTTAATTGAGTTGGGTTAAGCGGTAAAATCCCTTGCAATAGGAAGATTGAAAACACGAATATTCCCATCACAAGGTTACTAAAAAGTACCGCCCGAATATATTGCCAACCGTTCATCGAGTCTTTGAAATGAACTCCGCTTCCGGCATAAATAAACTGTTCAACGGGCTTTAATATTCGGTCGAGTGCGGTTCTTTGATGTAAAAAAACACGCGCCATATAAGCCCCTAAAAGCGGAGCAATTAGCAGCAAAATGAATAAAGTTAGAGCAATTTGAAAGAATCCTTGTAACATGGTTTGAGAAAATACTATTATTTAGATATTTGAGAAACTGACAAGGGTTTTAATTTCTTTAAACAAAGTTGTAATTCGGGTGAATACATGGGATTAATAGCAACAGCTAATAAAACGTCATCGCACTTAACTTCGGGATTTTCGCTCACAAAAATAACGTTATTTCCTCGAACTAATCCCAGCATTTGACATTCTTCTGGTAGAACGATATCTCTCAATCTAATGCCACAGTAACAACTCTTAAAACAAACTCTGATACTTACTGCTGTGGGTTTTTCTCGGTGCATCATTTTCCTGAAATAGCCTAAATTTGGCTATCGATAAAATAGTTGATAGCTTGATTATGCCGAAGATTTCACCAAAAAAGAAGGTATAGAGGCGAGTTAATTGGAAATTTATATTAACCTGTTTAAGCCGAAGAATATAGAAGCGTTTAGCTTGAAGCTAAACATCTATATCAGCAGGTATAGATTTGCCTAAACGCCCGGTTTGTTATTAAACTAGATAATTAATCGAGATCGGGCTATCGCCGATTATTAAACTCTTTTTGGTCATTCAATATGCAATTTAGATTACCCGCTTTCTTTCATCGTCTCTGGCTGTATCTTCCCTATACTCAATGGCTAATTGTACTGGTATTTGCGATTGTTATTGCTTTAGAATATTCCACTCCGCCGCCCTATGTGTTTGGCTATCTGTATATTGGGGCAATATTACTGGCTAACTCACACCTCAGTCGCAAAGCCACTGCACAAGTGGTCTTATTTGCGGTAATATTAACTGTATTAAACTTAGTCATACCGGGATTAGAAGCGATTTCACCTGCAACGGTTGCTAATCGTTTTATTGCTGTTACCGCTTTAATTGTCACGGGTTGGTTAAGTCAAAAAAACCGCAGCTACGAAGAAGCAATAGCCCGTCAACGAATGCAATTATTTGCCCAAAAAAAACTGATTCAATTACGAGAAGATTTTGCGTCTACTCTAACTCACGATTTGAAAACGCCCCTTTTAGGTGCAATTGAAACTTTAATCGCCTTTGAACAGGGAAAATTCGGCGCAGTTACTTCAACACAAACTAAAGTGATTGATATTATCAAACGGAGTCACCAAAATACTTTACAACTGGTGGAAACGTTACTCGATGTTTACCGCAATGATACGGAAGGTTTGCAGTTAAAACGAAAGTCTGTAGACTTAGTAATCTTAGCCGAAGAAGCGATTTCAACCCTAACAACTCTCGCTTCTAGTCGTCAAGTTTACATCCGTTTAACCCAAGAAAACTCCGATTTTCGTTCCCGATGTTGGGTGAATGCAGACCCCCTACAATTGCTGCGTGTCCTCGTTAACCTGATTTCTAATGGAATTAATCATTCTCGTCGCGGAAGCACTGTACAGGTGATGCTGATGGCGGATAATGGCGATTTTGTGGTAAAAGTAATAGATGAAGGTCAAGGCATTCGAGATGAGGAACTCCCGATGTTATTTGAACGCTTCTATCAAGGAAATGGCGATCGCCAAGCCAAAGGTTCGGGATTAGGACTTTACCTCAGTCGTCAAATTGTAGAGGCGCATGGTGGTAAAATTTGGGCAGAACAGCGATCGCCTCATGGTGCGATATTCTCCTTTCGTCTTTCGGCTGAAATTTCCTCTGCGATGGCGAATTCTTAATTAATGAACCCCAAACCGTTAAACATTTTATTAGTAGAAGATGACGAATTATTTCGTCTCGGTTTAGTCACTCGACTTCAGCAAGAAGGAGATATTCTAATTGTCGCAGAAGCCGAAGATGGAGAAACAGCCGTAGAATTGGTGAGTCAGTATTCGTTAAATGTCGTGATTTTAGATGTCGGACTTCCCGGAATTGGTGGCGTAGAAGCCTGTCGCCAAATCAAACAAAAACAGCCCTTACTTCCGGTTTTAGTTTTGACTTCTCACTCTCAAAAACCTCTGATTAATCGCTTAATTGAAGCCAAAGCACAAGGGTATTGTTTAAAAGGAATTGCACCGGAAGCATTAATATTAGCCATTCGTTCGGTAGCCGCAGGTGCTTCTTGGTGGGACCCGATGGCGACTCAAGAAATACAAGAAACCTTTGGACGATTTGCAGAGGTTCCAGAAGGTTCAGAAGCATATTCTGCGAGTAATCCTTTAACGAAAAGAGAACAGGAAATATTAGCTTTAATTGCTTCGGGTAAATCTAATCAAGAAATAGCTGATATTTTGTATATTGCACCGGGGACTGTACGAGTTCATGTGCATACTATTTTGAAGAAATTAAATGCACGCGATCGCACCCAAGCGGCTTTAGTTGCTATACAAAAGAAACTGGTTGCAGCGAATTTTTTGGAGTAAAGCCGAAGCATTGATTCTCATCAACTTTGAAGCGGTTTGATTTTCGACAAAAGATAGACAGATCGGCGATCGCTTCTCTTGAGAAAAAGGGATTTGTGCCGGAATGTTACAGATTGTTGCATTTGTTCACAAAAATGAGACGTAAACCCCGTGATCCCCTAATCTGAAGGATGGTATAGTGATGCCAATATATTCCCTTGTTATCAAGGGATGGCTTAACAGCCAGATGAAGTTATCAACGTTAACTTTGAGATTAAGGAGATTTTAAGTGGCGCTTCCTTTATTAGAGTACACACCCATTAGCCAAAATGTACGGGTTGCAGGATACGAAGTCGGGAGTGATGAACAACCCAAAAAGTTTTCGTCTGAAAATTTACCCTCTGGGGCGGAATGGGACGAATTAATTTGGGCGGCTTATCGCCAAATTTTCAGTGAACACCAGCTTCTCAAGAGCAACCGTCAAAAGATTTTGGAGTCTCAGCTTAAATTTGGTCAAATTACCGTGCGAGACTTCATCCGGGGTTTAGCAACCTCTGATCCTTTCCTGCGGTTCAACTACCAAACCAACAGCAACTACCGTTTTGTGGAAATGTGTGTTCAGCGCATTTTAGGACGGGACGTTTACAGCGAACGGGAAAAAATCGCTTGGTCTATCGTTGTTGCAACCAAAGGGCCATTAGGCTTTATCAATGCCCTGGTTGAAAGTGATGAGTATCTCGAAAACTTTGGATATGATACCGTTCCCTACCAACGTCGTCGGGTTCTCCCCCAACGTAACCAGGGAGAAACACCGTTCAACCTGAAAACCCCTCGTTACAACGAGTATCACCGCAATCAGTTAGGTTTCCCTCAAATCGTTTGGCAAACCACTGTGCGTCGCTTTGTTCCTCAAGAGAAGCAAGTCAAAGCAGGCGATCCTTCAATGTTCTTGGGTATGGCGCGGGAAGTTTCTCCCGGCGTCAATAAAATCACCCAAGTTGCAGTCGGTAACATCAATATTGAGATGATGGTTCCCTACCGCAAAAAATAAAGCTCTAACGATTAATTAGAAGAGCAATTTTTGAAGGTCGTTGATTGTCGCTGTCAGGAGTTAGAAGTTAGGAGTCCGTTGCTTAGTGCAGAAGACGCTTAAGGTTTAGCACTTGACAGCGACTATTTTATTTTTACAAGTTCTATAAAAAAGAACGCACAACACCATTGAGATCAGATTCAATCGGAGTTCCTAACGCTTTAAATTTCCACTGTCCGTTCTCTTTATAGACTTCTCCCATCAACATGGAAATTTTTCCATCATAAGAGGGTTCTCCAGACAAGCTATAACGAGCAATTTCAATTCCCGCCGCATCTACAGCCCGCACAAATGCGTTTTCAATCATCCCAAAGTTTTGCTTTCTAGCCACTCCCTCATAAATATTCACCCCCAAAACAATGCGTTCATAGACTTCGGGAAGGCTATTGAGATAGAGAAAAATCTGTTCATCATCGCCATGACCTTCGCCTGTGAGGTTATCTCCTGAATGAACAACCGTTTTATCGTTAGATTGCAAATGAGCGTAATAAATCACATCTTCTTTGTAATTTTTTAACTTATTATTTCTCCCCAATAAAAGAGCATATCCATCTAAATCAAAATCTACCGTTTTACCCAGTAATCCTTCAATTAATCCTTTCGGTTTGGCGACATCCCAACCGAGTCCCATTGTCAATCTCGATAAATCATATTCACTTTTATCGAGAACGATGCTTTGCCCTTTTTTTAAGTTAATTGCCATTTTTCTGAAAATATTATATTGAGCAATATTCGGGTTATAACCTTGCCTAAAACCTCTCTACTGTTGTTACACGTACTTGTCTACAAAGCTTTGTAAACCTGCATTATAACCCTGTCCAACCGCTTGAAATCGCCATTCGCCATCTTTTCGATAAAGTCGGCCAAATTCAACTGATGTCTCTCTAGAAAAGTCTTCCTCTAAATCATATCGGGTGACTTCAGTATTGGTTTCCGAATCATAAATTCGGATAAAAGAGTTACGAACCTGTCCGAAGTTTTGGCGGCGTTGATCAGCTTCGTGAATGGTGACAACAAAAATCAATTCTTGAATGGCGGAATTAATTTGAGTTAAATTAATTTCAATCGTCTCATCATCTCCACTCGCTTCGCCTGTGCGACTATCTCCTAAATGTTTGACTGAACGATCAGGAGAGAGTAAATTATTGTAAAACACAAAGTATTCATCCTCGGGAATTTTGCCATTTTCACCCAGCATAAATACAGAAGCATCCAAGTCAAATTCCCCGCCCGTATCGGTAACATTCGCATCCCAACCTAACCCCACTCCGACTTTTTTGAGTCCGGGTGCTTCTTTAGCCAGGTTGATTCGTTCTCCCTTTTTGATGTTGATTGACATAGTTCTAACTCAATCTTTACCCTTTACTCAAAGTCTTTATCTAACTAGGCGTACTGAGCTACATAAGCTTCTAAATCAGAATTTGACCCTTGTCCAACAGCTTTAAATTGCCACTCATTTCCCTCTTTAGACAACCGTCCGATTTCCACAGAAGTTTCTCGGGAAAAATCTTCTTCTAACTCATAACGGGTGACTTCAGTTTGGGTTTCTTCATCATAAATTCTGATCGATGAATTTCTCACTTGTCCAAAGTTTTGTCGGCGGGCTTCCGCTTGAAAGATCGTGACAATAAACACTATTTCTTGGATAGAACTATCGACTTTTTGCAAGTCTATTCTGATGGTTTCATCATCACCCTGACCTTTTCCGGTGCGACTATCTCCCGATGATTTCACCGCACCATCGGCTGATTCTAGGTTATTATAAAAGACAAAAAACTTTTCACTGGGAATTTTACCATTAGCTCCCAACATAAACACCGAAACATCCAAATCAAAATCAGTGCCGATCTCAGAAGAATTGACATCCCATCCCAGTCCAACTCCTGCTTTTTTCAAGCCCGGAGCTTGCTTGGATAGATTAATGCCTTCACCTTTTTTGAGGTTAATTGTCATGTTTTCTCACTCAATTTACTCAAACAACAAGCGTAACGTCCAATTCTAGCTTCAAGGAAGGACTCACCAATATTAACAGTTAATCCGGTTTCAACCTAACGAAATCTTTTCAGTCCAAAATGTTAACATCGAAAGGTCTAACACCTGCCCCTCGCTTCAGAATTAGCCTGTGTGTATCCCGTTCTCTAGGTCGGTCTACGACCACTCTAATTGTAGCGTAGACGTCTAATCTTGCGACTCAGCTTTTGAAATTCAGGTTGACTCTAACGACGATACAAAGCCTGATATTCAGCTTCGGTGAGCCAATCTTGATCACTCTCGACTCGATCTAAAAACAGGATTCCTTCGAGATGGTCATATTCATGCTGAAAAATGCGAGCTACAAAATCCGTCAGTTGCTGTTGCTGAAGCTGACCATTTCGATCCCTGTATTCAACCTCAATCGTTTGAAATCTGGCAACCAGTCCCCGTATTCCTGGAACACTCAGACAGCCTTCCCATCCCTTTTCCTGTTCAGTCGAATGACTAACAATTTTCGGGTTAATCATGGCGGTTGGTTCCATCAACGGCGCCTGGGGATAGCGAGGATTAGGACGAGAAGCAACAATAAACAGGCGATCGCTTTGAGAGACTTGGGGCGCGGCAATTCCCACACCGTTAGATTTTATTGTAGTAGCAATTAAATCATCAATCAGGCTTTGAAGACGAGGATCTGAAATTTCAGTAATCGCTTCAGCTTGACGACGCAATACTGGATTTCCCAGTTGAGCAACTTGTAACATATCAACCCTAAAACTCAGATCTCAAAAAATAAGGTAGGCACTCTTGTAACAGGTGACTGGTACGGGTAATTTATGAAGCCACTCCTACAACTGTTAACTGTAAAAACTGATAACTGATTACAATTGTGGGGGTAGATTTCCGGTCATTACACTGAGCGTTAGATTCTGCCCATTGCGGTTAAGTTCCACTTGCAGAGAACTACCGACAATTTTATTTTGAACGATCTGCTGCACGGTTTCGGATTTGCGAACCGATTGACTATCAACTTTTTGAATCACGTCTCCAGGTTGAACTCCTGACTGTTCCGCCGGAGAACCAGGAACCACATTCACCACCAAAACCCCTTCATCTGTGGAAATCGGAGAAGGTAATTCCGGGTTCAGTCGGCGTTTAACTTCTGGAGAGAGCGTCACCATCTCAATCCCCAAATAAGCGTGTTCAGCGCGACCTGTGGCGATTAACTGTTGAGCAATTTGTTGAGCCTTGTTAATGGGAATGGCAAACCCTAGCCCTTGAGCGCCGCTAATAATCGCCGTATTCATCCCGATCACTTCGCCTTGAGCGTTGAGCAGTGGCCCGCCGGAATTTCCGGGGTTAATCGCCGCATCCGTTTGAATAAAGCCGATGCGCTTATCAGGAACACCCACATCGCTACTAGAACGACCTGTAGCGCTAATAATTCCCACCGTTACCGAGTTATCTAAACCCAAGGGATTGCCAATGGCAATCGCCCATTCTCCAGGGGCTAGCTGTTCAGAATCTCCGATGCGAACATTGGGTAGATTATTGGCATCAATTTTAATCACCGCCACATCCGTCACCGAATCTGTCCCTAAAACTTGACCTTCAAATATTCGACCATCCTTGAGAACAACTTGAACAGTATCGGTATCCTCAACCACATGGCTGTTCGTTAAAATATGACCTTCTGAACTGATAATAAATCCTGATCCGGTGCCTTCCTCGGTGGGGGACTCATCAGGTAAACCGGGCGGTTCTCCAAACCCAAAAAACTCATCGGGAAACGGCTGATCAAAGCGATCTAAACCTCGGCGACCCACCCGCCTCGAAGCGTTAATTCGGACAACGGCAGGCCCTACTTGTTCAACCGCCGACACGATAAAGTTGGAGTTGGCGGTTTTGGGAATCGGAAGTGGGGATTTTTGGGCAAACCAAGCGGGTGAATTGGCAGTTAAATCTTCTTTTTCGGAGGGCGTGGGAACTGGGGCGAGTTCCTCTCTGGGGCTGTCTTGCGAGGAGACAATAGTCTGGTTCTCTATCCACCGTTCACCCATGAGAGCGGCTCCGGCTCCAGTGAGCATCAGCATCAGATAGAGTATGGGTTGCTTCCAAAAAACTTTTTCCGTTGTACTACTCATCGCCAGATTATCCGATTGACTAATAGGATTCGTTAACAGGTGTCGGGTCTTTCAGGAGTTAAACCGTTTGAGCCACCATTATAGAGAGCAGTTGTTCAATTGCTTCTCTCAACTGTAACATTATCGCTGCCGGAACAATCGGTTTTTTAACTGAAAGCCTGATTTTTGCCAGCTTCGAGAGTCGTGAAGTGATGGGTTCAACGGTTGAGCTAGGCGTGATTGAGGTGAATCCATTAAACTGGTATTTTTTGTAGACTCGAATGGCAGGCTGTGTACGGGTCTATTGTCCCACAGTGTCCCAACCCTATTCAAATCGGAACTTAGCAGTGGAAATTTCCCTTGAAAGTTTATGGCATCAAGTCTTAGACCGTCTCCAGGTGCAACTGGGTGAACCCACATTTGACACTTGGATCAAAACAGCCAGTCCTGAACGTCTCGAAAGTCATTGTTTGGTGATTCGCACGCCGAACCCTTTTGCTCGCAATTGGTTACAAAAACATTACAAGGAAATCATCGGCGAGGCGGTTCAAGATATTTTAGGCTATACGGTTGAAATTTATGTCACGACGGAAACTGAGACGAGTCTAGAAAATGTTGAAGCCCAACAACTCATCTGGCCGTCTCATGTCGCTGAATCTCCCGCTACTCAACGACTTAAACCGACGAACCTCAATCCTAAATATCAGTTTTCTCGCTTTGTTGTCGGGGCGAATAGTCGTTTAGCTCATGCGGCGGCGTTGGCGGTGGCTGAGTCTCCAGGACGAGAGTTTAACCCGTTATTTTTGTGTGGCGGTGTGGGTTTAGGCAAAACTCATTTGATGCAAGCGATTGGACATTATCGGATTGAAATTAATCCCGATGCTAAGGTTTTTTATGTTTCGACTGAAAAGTTTACAAATGATTTAATCGCGGCAATTCGCAAAGATAGTATGCAAAGTTTCCGAGAACATTATCGGGCGGCGGATGTATTATTAGTTGATGATATTCAGTTTATTGAAGGTAAAGAATATACTCAAGAGGAATTTTTTCACACGTTTAACACATTACATGAAGCCGGACAACAGGTGGTTCTCGCGGCTGACCGTCCTCCGAATCAAATTCCTCGCTTACAAGAACGGTTATGTTCTCGCTTTTCGATGGGGTTGGTGGCTGATATTCAACCGCCTGATTTGGAAACCCGCATGGCAATTTTGCAGAAAAAAGCCGAATATGAAAATGTACGCCTTTCTAAAGAGGTGATCGAATATATTGCGACTCGTTACACCTCTAATATTCGCGAACTTGAAGGGGCATTAATTCGGGCGGTTGCTTATACTTCTATTTCGGGTTTATCGATGACAGTAGAAAATATTGCTCCGGTTCTTAATCCGGCTGAAAAGCCGGAAGAATCTTCTCCTGAAGCTGTTATTCAAACGGTTGCAGAAACGTTTAAAGTCTCTGTTGATGATTTAAAAGGGAATTCTAGACGCCGAGAAATTAGTGTAGCGCGTCAGGTGGCGATGTATTTGATGCGACAACATACGGATTTGAGTTTGCTGAAAATTGGGGAATTATTTGGAGGAAAAGACCATACAACCGTGATGTATTCCTGTGAAAAAATTGCTCAGTTGCGTAATCGAGATCTCGAGTTAGCACAAACCCTCAGACAGTTGAGTGATAAAATTAACTATACTAGCCGATATCACTAACCTTTCTTCAAAGTTTCCCCCGGCTTGATCGTTTCTACCAGGGGAAATCTTCAATTGATAAACGTGCGAAACCCTTGATAACAACTACTACTGAGGAGCCTTCACTTCTAATATCCCTGAAGTCGAAAAGACCACTTCAAACACCGTCGCCGCTTCCGTTGCTGTCGCGTCAGACTTCACCAAGGTAGGAAGGGGTGTATTGTTGACGTTGTTTTTAGCAACTTGAGTTTTGGGTTCGTAGCTGATAATCTCACCATTGCTATTCAGCTTCACCACATAGGCTGAATCTCCTTCAACCGGAGAACTCCAAGCTGAGTCAATTGTATTATAGAGAGTCTGGCTTAACTCGGTTGTATCCACGCTTGAGGGAGCCGCCGCAGTGGTTGTTTGTCCAGTTGCCATCTCTGGGGTAGATGCGGCGATTTCACCGTCTCCTGCTTCGCCTGCGGCGGGGTTGAGGGTGTCCGGTTGGGTGGGTGGGGTTGCTGTAGGATCTGTAAGATCTGCGGTGGGTTGAGTTGTCTCAACGTTAGGGGAAGCAGTGGGTACTGATGTCGTCGGAGAGACAGGCGGTAAACCGGAGGGGTTAGAAGCAGTTGGATCTGTTGTCGGCGCTGTGACTCCGGGCTGAGTGGTTTGTAATTGAGAGGGGGAAGCCGTTGGATCTGTTGTTGTTGCTCCTGTGACTCCAGGCTGAGTGGTTTGTAACTGGGAGGGGGAAGCCGTTGGATCTGTTGTCGATCCTGTCACCCCAGGCTGAGTGGTTTGTAACTGGGAGGGGGAAGCCGTTGGATCTGTTGTCGATCCTGTCACCCCAGGCTGAGTAGTTCCTAATTGGGAAGGAGAAACGCTAGAGTTTGTGTTTGTACCCATGTCGGTTTGTGGGGTAGCCGATGTAACAGAAGTCGGAGTTTCGATGTCTTCAACAACGATTACACTGGGTTCGGTGGGTGCCGATGGGCTGAGGGATTCTACTTCTTCACTATTGCTGCTGAGGGTTTCCGGGGAGGGACTCGCCATTAGAGAACCCACCAATGATCCTAACACCACTAACGCTAACGCCACCTTGGAAGCAATTTGAACCCCAGGCGAGAGTGGTGATGTCGCGACGGATTTTACGGGCGATAGGTGACTGGTGTGCTGGGTTTCTGATGGAGTAGACGATGAATCATATTTTGTCTGCATATTTAACACCTCTGCTGTTCTAAAATAAGAATTGGGTGCTATTCTTACACATTTCCAGTCCCTTTCTCATTCCTACCCGGTCGGGTTTGCCGAAATTTTCAGTCTGGTGTTCTGATTGTTCCTCAGATTAACGATTGTCAAAGTTGTCTAGGATACAATTTTTCGGTGAATTGGAGTGGGTAGCGATCGCCGACTGGGGATCGTTGAGAGGTTGATGATTCAGCCGTCTCGCCCCTTGGCTTGTCGTCTGATTTCCCTAGCAATCAGGACAAACTGACAACAGCACTTAAAATTTCTCCCTCCAGACAGTCTTTGTTTTTTACCGATTAACTTAAGAAATTATTGATCTTTAATCTTTCCAGAGACTCGCCTCATGGGGAATAAAATCCGTTGAAATGGCGGACATCGGTAGCAGTGCAATCGGCACCAGTCCCATCGACAAGGAAGTTAACACAATGACTAAAACGAGGTTGAAGCGATCGCTCGGCTGAGATTTAATCCGATAGTCGTATTTTAACTGTTCTTGAGTATTCATTCCTAAGTTCCCCTTGCTATTGTCCTCTGTGACTCTTTTTTAGTTTATCGAATTTTTTGTATTCCAGAATACAGAATTAAAAATCCGTTACAAAAGCTACAGTTTAATAAATAGGGGACAGGGGACAGTGAGCGTAGGGGCGGGTTCTGCAAAAATCTATGCTTCCCAGAAACAACATTAATAAACCCGCCCTTGACAGTGAGCGTAGGGGCGGGTTCTGCAAAAATCTATGCTTCCCAGAAACAACATTAATAAACCCGCCCTTGAGTAGAAACCCGGTTTCTTCAAGAAACCGGGTTTCTGGTTTGTACCTCATAGGAGCGTACACCGCTATAAACCCGCCCTTGACTGAAAAAACGGGTAGGGGTAAATTCATGAATTACCCCTACTGCATAACGGATAACTGCCTTAACGATGCCAGACGGTTTCTCCACCGGGGCGATCAATTAACGTAATTCCCGCTTCTTTCAAGCGATCGCGAATTTGATCACTTTCCGCATAATTTTTCGCTTGACGGGCATCGAGTCGTTTTTGAACTAAAGTTTCGATCTCGGCATCACTCAACCCAGATACAGCATCAGTTTGGGTATCCTCCGTCTGAACTTCTAACCCCAACACCTTCGACAGTTGTACCAAAGTCCACCAAGTTTGCTGAATGTCTTCGAGAGGCGTTTCCGTTTTGCCTTCGTGAGTGATCACATTTCCTTCCTTGCGTAACTCCTTCGCCAGTTCAAACAGAACCGCTAATCCCCCTGACGTGTTAAAATCATCATCCATCGCAGTTTGGAAGCGTTCAACGGCATTCTTGTCAAGCTGAGAATATTTTTTCTTGACGGTGCTTCTCCCTCTTAATTTATCTACTACAAAAATCCACGATTCTCGTGTGTTTTGATACAAAATTCGACAGATAGCGAAAAATACGAGAGCAGGAAAAATGGGCTTTTTGGATTTATCATCATCGTTTATAGACTCTGTTGTGTTGCTATTAACAACCCACCCCAATTTTTCAGCAAATTGAGATTTAAACAGCAGTCCCTCTTTAAACGTATTCCAGCCATTTTCTGCTGATGCGATCGCCTCTGAGGTAAAGTCTAATGGCTTGCGATAATGGGCTTGCAAGACAAACAACCGGATTGCCATCGGATCAACCTGTTCCAATAATTGGCGAATCGTGGTAAAATTTCCCAAAGATTTTGACATCTTTTCCCCGCCGACTGTGACCATGCCGTTGTGCATCCAGAACCGGGCAAGCGGTTCACAGTTCGCTGCTTCTGACTGAGCAATTTCGTTTTCGTGGTGAGGAAAGACTAAATCACCGCCTCCGCCGTGAATGTCTATGGTTGAACCCAGGAGTCGCCGCACCATTGCCGAACATTCTATGTGCCAACCGGGGCGCCCTTCTCCCCAAGGAGACTCCCAAGCGGGTTCTCCGGGTTTAGCGGCTTTCCAAAGGGCAAAGTCGGAAGAATGTTTCTTTTCCCCCTCGGAAGCTGAGACTCGCCCACTGGCACCTGCAAGCAGTTGATCTTGCTTGCGTCCTGAGAGTTTACCGTATTCAGGAAATTTTTCAACACTGTAGAAAACATCGCCATTGCTGGCGTAGGCGTAGCCCTTTTTTTCTAATTGTTGAATGAGTTGATAAATTTCGGTAATATTTTCAGTTGCGCGAGGATAGGCATCAGCATCTCGAACGTTTAAGCGGCGCAAATCTTCATAATAAGCCTGAATAAAGCGCTCAGATACGGCTTCCATTGAAGAGTTTTCAGCTTGAGCGCGATTGAGAATTTTATCATCAATATCGGTAAAGTTCTGCACGTATTTAACGGTGTATCCTAACCATTCTAAATAGCGACGCACCACATCCCAGGCAATATAGGAACGGGCATGACCGAGATGGCAATAATCATAAACAGTTACCCCACAGCAATACATTTTAACTTGTCCGGGTTCTAGGGGGATAAAGGTTTCTTTGCTACGACTTTGAGTGTTATAAATTTGGAGAGACATTCTTTACAGTGAACAGTGAACAGTGAACAGTTATCAGTGATTAGCTAACAGTTAGAAGTGAACAATGTAGGAGGATGTTTGATTTTAATGAGAGTTTATATATGATTAATTCATCCTTTGATAAACCTTCAATCAAACTCACCTAAACGTTTAAAGTTTTTGAGCGTAACGGAATTAAAAAAACAACTTCTGACTCCGGTATGACAAGCGATGCCTCCAACTTGGTCTATTTTAATTAACAATACATCGGCATCACAATCGTAGTAAAGTTCTTTAACAATTTGAATATGCCCGGATGTTGCCCCTTTATGCCAGAGTTCACCTCGAGAACGACTCCAGTAGTGAACTTCTCCCGTTTCGAGGGTTTTTTGCAGGGCTTCGTGATTCATCCAAGCCATCATCAGAACGGTGTTATCTTGATAGTCTTGAGCGATCGCGGGAATTAATCCTTGTTGATTAAATTTTAGGGTTTCTATCCACAAATAGTCTTGATTAATCATCTCTTTTTCAACGAAAGCTGCGGCACGGGTAAGGGAGATCAGTGTTGAGTTTCTGGGGGATTAAGCTTTAGTTTTGATCGCTTTTTGCTGCATCGTTTTAAAGATGTTGTAAAATCCGTTCGCTCGTGAGGGAGTCAGACTGGCTTGTAGGCCTGTTTCTTGAATAAAATCAGGAGTAACGTTTTCAATTTCGGGGATAGATAGTCCGTTTAATCCTTGAATTAATAAAGCGACTAATCCTTTGGTTAATTGGGAATCTGAGTCTCCTTGAAATTGCACTTTGCCGAAATCATCTAAATCTGCAATCACGTAAACTTGAGACACACAGCCAGGAACTTTATTGTCTGAGATTTTAGCATCGGCGGGAAATTCAGGCAATTTTTGAGCGAGTGTGAGGAGTTGTTCATAGCGCAGTTTGTTGGAAGATGCGCGTTTGAACCGTTGAACAATGCGATCAAGCGATGGCGGTAGGGGTGTTGCAGTTGAGGACATGATCAGCAATTTTTTTAGACCTTATCTTTCTCCAGTCTAACTGAAAGCGGGGTTTGAGATAGCAGAAAATTGAGGTAGCCCGAAAACGAAAGATGCACTTCCAGATGATAAAGTTAGCTACAAATCGGAGGCTTGAGGTTTAGACTCGGATCAGATTGACAGAGGAGTTGAGAGATTTCAGCCGCCGGAACAGGGGGACAGAAGAAGTATCCTTGAGCAAGATCGCAGTGAATGGAACGTAAAAAAGCCAACTGTTGGGGGGTTTCGACGCCTTCAGCGACGACTTGGAGTTTGAGTCCTTTACCCAAAGCGACAATGGTTTGAGCGATCGCGGCATCATTGGGATTATCGACTAAATCTTTGACGAAAGAGCGGTCAATTTTCAGGGTATTCAGGGGAAAATGTTTGATGACGTTGAGGGATGAGTAGCCAGTGCCAAAGTCATCGATAGTGATGTGTAAGCCCATCTCTCGCAATTCTTGTAAAATTTTGATGGTGAACTGTACATCCTGCATCGCAGCACTTTCAGTAATTTCTAACTCCAGATATTGGGGATCGATTTCGGTTTCTTGCAGGGTTTGCAGAATAATTTTGATCAGATGAGATTGATGGAATTGTCGGGCGGATAAATTAACCGCAATTCTTATAGGCGGAAAACCCTCAGCCAGCCAGGTTTGATGTTGAATACAAGCGGTTTGTAAGACCCACTGTCCAATGGGTGCAATTAAACCAATTTCTTCGGCTAAGGGAATGAATTGATCCGGGGAAACGAAACCAAGTTGGGGATGTTGCCAGCGAATTAAGGCTTCTAAACCCACGATACAACCTGTGGCAATTTCGACTTGGGGTTGATAATAGAGGAGAAATTCTTCTCGGGCGAGGGCGCGGCGCAAGTCTCGTTCAAAGGCAAGTTGATTGAGTGCTTTGTGGTGCATCTCTTCGGCAAACAGTTGATAATTGTTGCGACCTCGCTGTTTGGCGCGATACATGGCAGCATCGGCGTGTTTGAGAAGGGTTTGGGCATCTTCTCCATCATAGGGACAGAGGGCAATTCCTAGACTGGCTGTGACATAGAGTTCTTGGTTATCGATCACGAAGGGAATGGTGAGTTTATCGAGGATTCTCTGAGCAATTTTGGTGATTTCTTCTGATGAACTCAGATTAGGGAAAAGCAGGGTGAATTCGTCTCCACCCCAACGGGCGATGGTGTCACAGTTTCGTAAACATTGCTTGAGGCGAATGGCGACTTGCTGCAACAGTCGATCTCCGGTGGCGTGGCCAAGGGTATCGTTAACGACTTTAAAGCGATCGAGATCTAAAAAGGCGACCCCCAGAATTTCTGGATACTGTTTGCTGTTGACGAGGGCTAGAGCAAGCTGTTCATCGAAGAGGAGGCGGTTGGGAAGGCGAGTCAGGGAGTCATGGGAGGCTTGATAACGCATAATCGACTCGACTCGTTTTTGAGCGATCGCCATGTAAAGATGGAGTCCGATGGATTTAGCGAGTTTTAGTTCTTCAGGACTCCACTGAGGGGCTTGATCGAGTTTTTGTTCTCGCCAAGCTTCAAAGGAACAACGAGGCTTTTGGTTGCGTTCGTCGGGACTGTGACGACCTGCCCAGTAGACTTCGCTGTTATAGCCGTTACGAAACAGGGTGAGACAGCCGACTTGTGAGGAGTAAAACTGGAGGGGAATTAAGGCAATAGAACGAATCTCGGTTCCCTCAAATGCTGGGGCGAGGGGTGCGAGATCCTGATCCGTTTGCAAATCTTCTAGGGTGAGGAGGCGATGGGTTTGTTCTCCGAAATTCCAGGTGGTTAATTGTTGGTGATTGAGTAGGTCTTGGCTATATAACTTCGACTGTTGTAAAGAGTGGGTTTCTTTGAGTTCACTCTTGGGTTTTCCGATGGAATGAATTAATTTTTCCCAGAGTGGAATTTCTTCGAGGAAGGATTGACGGGGTTGAGGCCCGACGGTGTAAAGTTGTGCGGAGATGCCTGTGGGTTCGGCGATGATGTACAGTCGCCCTCCAGAGGCATTCAGGGCGGCTACGGTTTCTTCTAAAACACGCTGACGAATTTCGTTGCTGGACAGAGGACAGTGCAGCAGTTGGCTGACTTGATTGATGATTGCTTCATAATGGGCTTGTTCTCGGGTGCGCCGTAGAAGGTCTGACTGGGCGATCGCAACGGAGACTTGATCGACGATCAGTTGCAGGATTTGCAGTTCTCGCTCTGTGTAGGGACGCGGTGTTTTATGATGAACTGCTAACAGCCCCCAGAGTTGCTTGTTGTACAGAATCGGAGTCACCAGTGAGGCTTGTACACCCATTGCGCTTAAATACTGCACATGGCAAGGATCGACGGTGGCGTAGCGGATATCTTCTTGAGGGAGTTGCTCTCCGGTTTCTGGACTGTCGAGTTGATTGGTGATTCTCCGTTGAGCGGCTACGTCTACGATTACTCGTTGTCTGGCTTTGATGAACAGATGGCGATCGCGACTGGGGATGTCTGTGGCTGGAAACTTCAAGTTTAACAGTGAAGGAAGGTTTTTGTCTTTGATGGATTCGGCAATCACTTCTCCACTGCCATCTGCATCAAAACGGTAAATTTTCACCCGATCCACATCTAAAAATAAACGGGTTTCCTCCACAGTTGCGTTGAGGATTTCTGGCAGTTCTAGAGATTGTCGAATCCGGTTGGTAATTTGATGGAGAAAATATTGTTGATGTGGCATTTATGATCTTTTCTTTTGCTTTAAAAGAGTTTGTTTTAGGACGGGTTTCTGTCAAACTGTATCTTTTTTTATACTTTAAATTTTATCAATTTTTTTGATTTTGGTCAATTTCATCTAATATTCAAGCAAACTATAACAAACTGTTGAGAAAAATTATTAATTCTTCATCTAAAAAAAGCCAAAGACTTTTTTCCTTGGCTTGAAGGTGATTCAGTTTGAAAGTTGAGGAGACTCTATCTAGTGGAGAATTAAAGCCACTTCTTTGGCAAAATAAGTTAAAATTACATCAGCACCTGCTCGTTTCATGCTGGTGAGGGTTTCTAGCATTACTTTTTTCTCGTCAATCCAACCCTTTTGTCCGGCTGCCTTAATCATGGCATATTCTCCGCTAACATTATAAGCGGCAACGGGAAGGTTAGTTGCTGAACGAACTAAATGAATAATATCTAAGTAAGCCAGTGCGGGTTTAACCATCACCATATCTGCCCCTTCTGCGATATCTAGCGCCACTTCCGTTAAGGCTTCGCGGGCGTTGGCTGGGTTCATTTGATAGGTTTTTTTATCACCAAATTTCGGGGCGGAATCTAGGGCATCCCGGAACGGGCCATAATAAGCTGAGGCGTATTTAGCAGAATAGGCTAAGATGCTAACATTCGTATAACCTGCGGCATCTAACCCCTGACGAATGGCACCGATACGCCCATCCATCATATCAGAAGGGGCAACAATATCGGCTCCCGCTTCGGCTTGAGAAACGGCTTGTTTGACTAACACTTCGACGGTTTCATCGTTGAGGATTTCTCCTTCGTCACTAACGATGCCATCGTGACCTTTGGTTGAAAAGGGATCAAGAGCAACATCCGTCACAATCATTATATCAGGAACTTCTTGTTTAATGGCGCGAACCGTGCGTTGAATTAATCCCTCGGAATTGTAGCTTTCGGTTCCGGCGTTGTCTTTTTTGTCTTCGGCGACAAGCGGAAAAAGTGCGATCGCCGGAATCCCTAAAGCATGGGCTTCTGTGACTTCCTTCAACAGTAAATCTAACGTATAGCGGTAGCTTCCGGGCATTGAAGCCACTTCGACTTTCGTATTTTCCCCTTCCATGACAAACAGGGGATAAATTAAGTCATTAACCGTGAGTTGAGTTTCACAAGTCATGCGTCGCAGAGCATCGGTACGACGAAGACGACGAGGGCGTTGGACTAGATTTAAGCGAGAGGAGTGACTCATAATAGATCTCAAAAATTGCGTTAGAAATGCTAACTCTGAGCTTGAAAAACTGTGGCTTTAATTCTCAGTTTGATCTCAGTCTGATCAAGTTGATCATTATTGCATCTGTTGAATCCCTTAAAATTCTGCCGATACAAATCCATACAATTGTGTGAATAAGTATGAAAATCTCTTGACTAGGGAGAAACTTTCCCGTTCGGTAAAATTGCCCCGGTTAGATCCACATCTCGCAAATTCGCACCTCTGAGACTAGCACCTTTGAGGTTAGCCCCGCGCAAATTGGCACCTTGTAGATAAGCATTTCTGAGATTGGTGTCTTGGAGGTTAGCTCCCCGTAAATCAGCACCTTGTAGGTTGGCTTCCCTCAGATTAGCATCTTTGAGATAGGCACCAATCAGGTTAGCCCGCTCTAAATTTGCGCCTTCGAGGTTGGCTGATTCGAGGTTAGCATCTTCTAGAATAACGCCTTCTAAGATGGCATCGGTTAAGTCAGCTTCTTCTAAATTTGCGCCTTTGAACTTGGCATAACCGAGTTTGGCTTTTGCTAATATGGCATTTTTGAGGTTAGCCTTTTCGAGTTGAGCAACCCAGAGTTTAGCTTCTGTTAAATCGGCGTTTTCTAAATTGGCTTCGATCAGTTGAGCATCGCCGAGAGTGGCTTTTTGCAGGTTCGCTGAACTTAGATCTGTACGAGTGAGTCGGGCTTTAGTCAGATTGGCTTGTTGGAGATCTGCTTGATGTAGATTCGCTTCTTCTAAGTTAGCGCCGAGTAAGAGGGCTGATCCGAAGTTAGCTTGACTGAGTTTAGCGGAGGCGAGGTTGGCATTTTCGAGTTTAGCGCCACGCAGATCTGCTTGTTGTAAATTGGCATCCACAAGTTGAGCTTCTCTGAGGTTAGCTTGCCAGAGATTGGCGCCGGTGAGATCGGTATTGGTGAGTTTGGCCCCCATAAAGTTGGCATAACCCAGGTTAGCGTTTTTGAAGCTAGCATAACCCAAGTCAGACCCTTGCAGGTTGGCACCACGCAAGTCGGCTTTTTCGAGGTAAGCATTGGAGAGATCGGCTTCTCTGAGGTTAGCTTTCCAAAGGTAGGCGTCTCGCAGGTCAGCCGATCGTAGGTTCGCACTACTGAGATCACATTCTGGACATTGACGAGTGTTGAGGGTTTGCTGCTGTAACTGTTGTTTTTTCTCTTGTTCTGAAGGCGTCTGCTGGCGGGACTGTTCGGCTTGTAGGCGATCGCTGAGTCGATGATTTTCCCGCCCGATGCTAATGGCGATCAGGGTACTCAATACAGCTAGACTCGCCAGTAGGGTGATCCCGACTAAAGTGATTGTTTTCTGTTGAAAGAAGGGAACCGCAGAGGGGGATTTTTCCAGGGGAGAGGTTATGTTGGGACGAGCTAAGGCTTGCAGGGCTTTCACCGCAGTCGTTTTCTGCTCTATGGGATGTTGTTTGGAGTGAGGTTCTACCATGTTTTGCTGTTCTTGAGTAGATTGCGATTCGGCTCTGTTGGTACTAGAGACGGTGCAACCCGATGCTATTTTTAGGACTCGAACCACCGTCTTTCTTAGACTATCAGGATTAGAGGCATCCATCAACAGTTAACAGTGATCAGTGACCAGTCACCAGTGAACCAAGCTAAAAACCCCGGTGCGCGATAAAGTTACCGGGGTTTTGAGTCGAATTTTCGTTTTTTGAACTTTACTTGAGGTTGAATAATTGTTTGTCTTGCCTTGATGATAACACCAAATGAATTCCGATATCTATCTAATACTATTTAGGATTTGTGATATTCTGATGAAACTCAAAAATCCACACCTCCTCACAGTAATAATTTGATTAACAGTCTGTGAAAATCTCAGTGATTCTACGGATGCGATCGCCAAGTTCTGCTACAGGGATGATCGGGGAAATCTCCTAAACTGTAAAGGATTCTTAAATTCTATCAAAAAACTCGATCTGAAACCCAGAGGGAAGTCACATCGGAAAAAATATAACCTGGTCTTAACCTAATTGGGGGAGTTATTTAGCTAAACTTAAATTGATCTATTATCTTGATTCAAAGCTGGATTAAATGATTGAAGAACTTTCTTGAGATCAAAAAACATCCGGTTTAGGCGAGCGATCAGTCCAGTATTTGCATATAAAAATCCCCGTTTATTATGGTTATGATGTCAGAATCTTTATTCTCTACTTCCTCTGTTTTTTTAACGCAAGAGATCCATTTAGAATCAACGGTACAAGATCTTCCCCTGTATAGTTTTCAAGTTGATCTGGAAGAACCCGGAATTAGTTTGACTCGCATTTTTGAAACCCATCGATTTCTTCCGGGTATCATCCTGACTGATCAAGGAAAGTTTGTCGGAATGATTTCTCAGCGTAGATTTATCAGAATGTTGAGTCGTCCCTATGGACGAGAACTGTTTTTAAATCGTTGTATTCGATTATTACATCGTTTTGTGACGGATGAATTGTTAATCTTATCCGGTAATACTCCGATTTTAGAAGCAGCTAATAGAGCGGTTAAAAGAGATACAGAAATGCTGTATGAACCGATTGTTGTTCGTCTGTTTCCTGAAGAATATCAGGTGCTTGACACTCAACAGTTATTATTGGCTCAATCTCATCTTCATCAACTCGCAACTCAGTTACTCAAACAAAAAACACAAGCACAATTAATTCAAACAGAAAAGCTAGTTTTATTAGGTCAAATGGTCGCTGGAATCGCTCACGAACTAAGAAACCCTCTCAATTGTATTTCGGGAAATTCTAAGTTTATTCAAGATAGTTGTCAGACTCTATTAACGGTTTTAGGGGTTTATGAAAAGAAGTTTCCCGATGCTGAAAATGAAGACATAAAACAGTTTAAAGAAGAGCTAGATATCGAATTTTTAAAACAAGATTTGCCGGATTTAATTAAAAGTATTCAACTGTCTTCCGAACGGATGAATCAACTGGTTAGTAGTCTACGAAGTTTTTCCTATATGGATGGCTCCCATCGAAAAGAAACTGATATTCACGAGTGTTTGGACAGTACATTATTAATTCTAAAAAATCGTCTCAAGATGGGAATTACAGTCATTAAAAATTATCAAAATCTTCCTTTAGTTCCTTGTTATCCCGGACAGTTAAGCCAGGTTTTTATGAATTTAATTGCCAATAGTATTGATGCTGTAGAAGAACGCCTAAAAACAGATAGGGATGAATCTCCTGAAGTTAGAATTCAGACGGAAATCAAACAATTATTAGATTCAGATGATCAGATTAAAGACTACATTTCTATTCAAATCGCTGATAACGGTTTAGGAATCCCTGTAGAAATTCAAAATAGAATTTTTGAGAGCTTTTTCACGACAAAACCAGTCGGAAAAGGAACAGGACTCGGACTCGCTATTAGCCATCAAATTATTGTCGAAAAGCATGGCGGACAATTGATTTTAAATTCTACACCGGGAGTAGGGACTGAATTTGAGATTTTGTTACCGCTAAAACATGACAACGAATCAGATGAACGCTAAGGTTTATAAATTCTATTGAGAGGGTGCATTCTTCGACAATAAAGCAAAATTCCGATGAGTTTATGACGGGAAAGTTGAGGAGAAATGAGTAAAGAAACAAGAGAAACCAGACTCATTCTCAACAAACGATATCCCAACACCCAAAAGTTTGTATGTTTTTCTAAGCTGAGAAGATAACTGTAAATACTTTGCTGAATTTTTAAGGGTTGATTTTGCTTCGTAATGGATGAAGGTTGATGAATGACTCGAATTTCTGAAGACATCACCACTTGATGTCCTTGTTTTCCAGAGCGCAAACAAAAGTCAAAATCTTCGTAATATAGAAAATAATCGGGGTCAAACTGAGGACATTCAGAAAATCGTTTGAGATTAATTAATAAACTACATCCTGTTACCCATTTCATGGTAATATAAGGTAGATTAGATTTCTGATTTTCTGCGATCGCATCTAAAGCAATAATTTGTCCTGTTTTTGCGTTAAACTCTCCACCCCCAAACCATATTTTTCCCGTCGGTTCATTAACAATTGTTCCTAAAATCGAAATATCAGGATAGGCTGTGAAAAACTCCATTACTTGTTTCAAGCTATTTTCTGTTAAATACGCATCGGGATTAATTAACCAAACAATGGCTTGAGGATTTTGTTGATAAACCCAATTTAATCCAATATTACAAGCTCGACCAAAACCAATATTTTCTGGAGAATCTAGAACAGTAACCCACTCAGTTTTCAAACCATAAATCGAGCTATCATCTGGAGAATTATTAACGATGATAACTCGATAATTGATTTCATCTTGAACTGGAATTGAGTTAATTAATTGCTCAATTAATGAAGTTGAGTAATAATTAACCGTTATCCAGTAAATCATGTGAGTTCAATTTGACAGTCATCTCCAATCATAAACCGCATGGCTTTGGGACGTTGAGGACTGGTTGTTAATACAGCACGTCGTCCAACTAATGTATCTACAATTCGAGGATGAATATTGACAATTTTTGACCCTTTTAAAATGACGCTATGCTCTAATTCTGCCTCAATAATGGTCACTTCATCGGCTATACTACTATAGGGGCCGACAAAGCAGTTTTCTAAGTGACAATTCTCGCCAATCACAACAGGGCCACGAACACTACAGTTAATTAATTTACTTCCCGAACCAATTTTAACCCGTCCGATAATTTGAGTTTTTTCATCGACTTCACCCTCGTTAGAAGGCTGAATACATTCATCGAGAATAATCTGATTCGCACTCAAGAGATCATCTTTTTTCCCGGTATCTAACCACCACCCATCTAAGCTACGGGCTTCAACTTTTTTCTCAGTTTCAATCAGTTTTTGAATGGCATCGGTAATTTCTAACTCGCCCCGAGGGGAAGGTTGAATATTTGCGATCGCATTATGGATCGTTTTATCAAAAAAGTAAACCCCCACCAAAGCTAAGTTTGAAGGAGGAACTTTCGGTTTTTCAACTAACTTTAAAACTCGTCCTTGTTCATCGACGACTGCAACCCCAAAAGCGGTAGGATTTTCAACAGTTCGTAGTAAAATGAGGGCATCGAGTTGTTTAGATTTAAACTGTTCAACAAAAGGATTCAATGGATTTTGAATCAGGTTATCTCCCAAATACATCACAAAGGGAGAATCCCCTAAAAAGAATTGAGAGATTTTAACCGCATGAGCTAAACCTGCTGGTTGATCTTGTAAAATATAGGTAATATTTGCACCAAAACGTTCTCCATTTCCCGTTACCGCTTTGACTTCTTCTCCAGTTTCGGGACTAATCACAATCCCTATTTCGGTGATACCTGCGGCAACAATTCCTTCAATTCCATACCATAAAATCGGCTTATTCGCAACAGGAACAAGCTGTTTTGCTCCTGTATAAGTCAAAGGACGAAGACGAGTACCTTTACCACCAGAAAGAATGAGTGCTTTCATAAAAAAATCTCAGAATTTGTCAAGTCTTTGATGTTTGCACGGGAAATGTTAAGCTCGTTTTTGGGTAGGCTTTTGATGGGAATTGCTTCTCCACCTACCCCAAAAACCTCAAATCTAACCTAACCTGATTAACCCTTGGTTGCCAACTCTGAGAGCATTTTTCTCAAACTTTGTCGCCAATGGGGAGGATATGTTCCAAGTATTGCCGATATTTTTTGGGTATTGAGAACCGAATAAGCCGGACGACGTGCGGGAGTTGGATATTCCGCCGTAGAAATGGGGACAACTCGTTGAATTTTCAGAGGAAAACCCAGGTGTTTGGCTTCTTCAAAAATAGCAACGGCGAAATCATACCAACTGGTAACTCCACTATTTGTATAGTGATAAATTCCGGTGGTTTCTGAATTAATTTTCTCACTTAATTGAGCGATCGCTACGGCTAAATCCCCCGTCCAAGTTGGGCTTCCTACCTGATCACAAACCACTCGTAATTCTTCTCGTTCCGCCCCCAGTCGCAGCATGGTTTTCACGAAATTTCCTTTCCCTCCCACGCCATAAACCCAGGCGGTTCTAATAATAGCTGCATTTGCCTCTGTTTTCAAAATCGCCTGTTCTCCGGCTAATTTTGACTGACCATAGCCGCCTAAAGGCTGAGTTTGATCCGTTTCTAAATAGGGATGACTTTGGGTTCCATCAAAGACATAATCTGTGGAAACATGAATCAATGTCGCCCCGATTTGTTGGGCTTCTTTCGCCAAAATACCGGGAGCGGTGCCATTAATTGCAAGTGCCAATTCCCGTTCACTTTCGGCTTTATCTACGGCTGTATAGGCTGCTGCATTAATAATTAAATCGGGCTTATGATCAGCAACAATTTTAGCGATCGCCTCTGGGTTTGCTAAGTCTAAACTCTCTCGTCCAAAGCTTTTCACCTCTCCCAAGGGGGCGAGAAACGGTTGTAATTCCTGACCCAATTGGCCGTCTTTACCGATGAGTAATATTTGTCTCATTGAAAAACGTCCGCAGTTTTCAAGGTTGTACCGTCTTGATCTTTGGCTGAAAGCATTGGAGTGATCCCATCTATAGGCCAATTAATTCCTAAATCGGGGTCATTCCACAAAATTGAACGTTCGTGTTGCGGGGCATAATAATCTGTCGTTTTATACAGAACTTCCGCAATCTCTGAAACGACTAAAAATCCATGAGCAAAGCCGGGTGGAACCCAGAATTGTCGTTTATTTTCAGCCGAAATTATACAGCCCACCCATTGTCCAAATGTAGGAGAACTTTTGCGGATATCAACAGCAACATCATAGATTTCACCCTGAACAACCCGTAAAAGTTTACCTTGGGCTTGCTCGATTTGATAATGCAAGCCTCGCAAGACACCTTGACGGGATCGGGAGTGATTATCTTGAACAAATGCTGCTGTTACACCTGTCTTGTCTGCGAAAACTTTCTGATTGAAACTTTCAAAGAAAAATCCTCGTTCGTCTCCGAATACTTTCGGTTCTAGGATTAACACATCCGGGATTTCTGTGGGAATTACATTCATGCCCTATCTAAGCAGCGATTCGCCACTTTACATCTTAACAAAGAAATTATACTTTTCTGAAAATTTGACTAAATCTTTAATTTTTCCCCAATTAACGGGCTTATTCCGTCGCAATGCTGAGTTTGACTTCTCCCTGCAACCGTACAAATTGCTGTTGCTGTGGATCATAAACCCAAGCCGAAATCTTCGTTTCCCCTATGGGTAAGGACTCGGCGGAAAACATCACCTCCCAACGGGCTAAACCGTAGCGCTGAGAGTTGAGAAATTCGGCGATATCGGGACTTTCTCCTATGATATCAGCATTTGCAAAGAATGAATTTTGTTCACCGAAAGATAAAAAAACTAAACGGGGTTGTTGGGTTTTATCGGGTAAAATTGCCCATCCTCCTATACGAAGGATCTGATTAACTTTAAGCTTTAATGGTGTTGAAGGTTGATCAATATAGCCGTGAACTTGATTCGGTTGAGAAATAAACGGGATATTTTCAGCAAAGCTTCTCATCTGGATTTTATCTAATGATTCTACCCCATCTCGAATCCACCAGGTTGATTTACTCATCGGAAGTAAACATCTATCAGGTGAGATTTTAAAAAAGTCCGAATCTTCTAGATAATAAAAGAGGTTTAAACAGGTTTGACTACTTTGTTTGTTGGGAAGTTCTAATTTTGCCTGAGTCATAGCGGTTTGAGAACTAACTGCAATTAAACTCAATAGAATTCCCCCCAAAAAGCTATAGATTAAAATTCTATTTTCTCTGTTGAAATTCCCGATTTTTTTAGAATGAGTTATTAACAGTCTACACAGTTGAACAAGAGAAACAATTAATAATAAAGTATGCGTTGTATATCGAGTGGCTGTCAAGGGATAATTTCCCCCAAATTCCACTCGTCCCCAAGTCATCAACAGAGAAGTCAAGAGAGAAAATAAACCAATAGATAACCAAGGCGCAAATTGATTATAGGAATTTTTGGTGATAGGAAGTGTGATTAATGATTCCTCGATTTTATGACTCCCCTCGCCTAACCCCCCTTTTAAAGGGGGGCAGGGGGGATAGAGAGGAGTTGGGGGGCAGGTTAAGTTTAAGGAATAGGTTTTCAAACAATAGATCAATATGCCGATAAATAGAACAAAAATTATCGCTCCAATAAGAGTCGATAAAATTGGGATTTTTACAATAGGTGCGGCTAATAAATTTAGAAAAAACTGAATTGCTGTTAATAGATATTCAGTGAATGATAGGTTGATAATTCGGGGTTCTTGTTGATAACCTATGGCATAAATTCCACCAGATAAAATAAATCCTGTTAGCCAAATTAACAATTGCTTCTTTTTAGAGATTTGGGGTTCATCCTGTGATAATATTAGGGGAATAACGGCTAGCCAAGTGATTAAACCTTGAACCGAAGAAAAGCTAGCAACAAAGCAAAAAATAGCCGCTAAAATCAGTTTATTTTTAGAGTTTAAACATTTTAATGATAAAACGAGACAAGCCAGAATCAAACAAAAGTTAATCAAAAAAATAGGAAGTTGAAACCCCCAAAGCCATTCTTGATTTAAACTAAAAATTAAACAGCCGGTTAAAAGATTAGCTACATGAAATAAGTTGCGATCTTTGGGGGATGAAGTAATAGAAGCGAGAATATAAATAGCAATAAATGTGAGAACCGCTAACCCCAGACTGAAAAACATTTCGAGTTTAATATTCCAATCTGACAGGAAAGCTAAAGCGATAAAAATCAGGCGAGGAAAGAGAATTCGATGATTATTATGGAGTTCAAATAAATCCCTAAAATAAAGTTGGTTTGTCGCGACTTTTTCAAACAGTTTCGGTAAAACCCATTGATCATAGACAGGAATATTAACCCCAAACTGTGTAATATATCCAATAACAATAACAAAGGGTATAAAATAGAAAGCGAGAAGAATAAAATCAGTTTTAGAAAGTCTGAAAGATTGTTTTAACATCCATAGTTTTAGTCAGGTTTCAGGTGTCAGTAAACCGTTTTGTAGGGGCGGGTTCCGCATTGATGTCTGTCAGTCACTGATCACCTAGATAAACCCGCCTTCTCACTCTTTACTGCAAGTAAGGGCGGGTTTATCAAAGTTTTCGGTAAGAGATAAATCTTTGTCGAACCCGCCCCTACACTGTTAACTATTTACGAATTATCTCACATCCGTAACACTATTAAACTGTCCAGTGAGTCGGCTAAACAGCATTTGTAAAACCGTCCGTTTACCAATATTAACCTTGGAGTTTACGGCCATACCTGCTTGTAAAGCGACTTGAATATCTTCCTCTTTATTTAAAACAAAGTGTTCACGCTCTAACTTAACCTTAGCTTTAAACGAAAAATATTGACGCAGTTCATCGGGTGGAATCGCTTCTTGGCTAATCCATTTTAACTCACCCGGAACGGTACCAAATTCCCCAGCCGGAAACGCATCAATATTCAGTTCAACCGGAAGACAATCGCGATCATTCAAACCTATTTCTTGACGTGCTTCTTCAGACTCAGGACAGATACAGTCTTTCTCCGGTGTACATTCAATCACTTCTCCAGCGATTTCCTGATTATTGTAAGGAACCAGCTTTTCTCGCTTGTTTCGCAGCGCATTCAACACCAGAGCAACATCCGTATTTTGAACATAAACAACGGCTTCCAAACCCCCATCATCATCTAAAATTTGCAGTAATTTTTCGGTTTGTTGCGCTTCATAATAGGCTTCTTCGCAGCGTTTCGGTTGAGGATCTCCGGGCTGGAGAATAGAAGAAACAATATACTGACAAATCTCATCTTGATTGAGATCTAACTCCGAGTCATCTTTCGTCGAAGGTGCCAATTCATAAATAATCCCTGCGGCGGGCGCTCGGAGAATTTGAGTATCTCGCTGTTGTCCTGCTTTTTCAACTTGAGCATTAATTTCCGACAACCGCTTTTGGTTTTCTAGTTTATATCGACCGAGTTGAGCATCTGTGCTGGCGATCGCTTTTTTGTTTTCTTCAATACGAGTATAAAGTTCTCTGGCCCAAGCATCTCTTGTATTTTGCAATTGTTCTGCGGTTCGGGACATGGCAACCTGAAGGCGTTCCTGTTCTCCGATTTGATTTTGAATTTCAGCTTCAACCCGTGAAATTTCACCTTGACGAGCATTAACTTCTCCTCTGCGGGTATTAATTTCCCCTTGGCGCTGGTTAATTTCTCCGAGACGGGCTTCGATTTGATCTTGTTGTCGGAGGACTTCAGTTTCCCCTCTGAGAACTTCTTGCTGTTGACGATCTTTTTGGAGTTCTGCGATCGCACCTTCAGCAACTAACGGATCAAGTCTACCGAGAATCCGTTCATTAGAACCTAAAACTTCTTTTGATTTTTCCAGTTGTCCTTTAGCAAGTTCGAGCTGTTCTCGGGAAGAATTTAATTGTTCTTGAGAGTAAGTCAATTGATTTTCCGCAGAAGCCAACTGATCTTGTGCGAACCTCAACTGTTGACGAGCGGCTGATTCTGAATCTTCAGCTTGATTGAGTTGTTTTTGTAACTCTTGAATTTGCAGTTGCACGGTATTAATCCGAGACAAATATTCAGCCCGGTAGTTCGACACCAAACCCGCGAGGGCTGGATTGTAATTGCCGATTCCGCCTTGACCATTATAAAGTTCATCAAGCAGCGATTGCAGGGCTTGATTTTCCCCGATGCGAGCTTCTCGTTCTTTAATTAAAGTTTGTAATTCCGGCGAAGATTGTCCGTTGGCTTGACCTCCGACAACGCCTTGATAAAATTGATTTTCTTGCTCTAGGGTTTTTCTAACTTCTTCTAAAGACTTGAGATCAGCACTGGGATTTGTCGGACTAAAGGTGAGGAGGGGTTGATTTTTGACCACGCGATCGCCATTTTCCACGTGTAATCTCACGACTGCGCCTGTAGTTGGGGCTTGAATTTCCCGCGCCCCATCCGAAAATTCTAATTGTCCGACAGCCGGAACCGTTTGTTCAATTCGGGCGAAATAAGCCCAAACGATCGCAGAAGTGGAAACCAGCATGATCATCCACAAAAAGATATGAGACCAAAAAGCTGGTTTTTCTAAAATGACGGGTTGATCGGAAAGTGATATAGAAGACTTCATTGTTATCTCGCTTTTTATATGGTTCGTGGTTTGCTTTTGATTCAATTGATGATCAACTTCAAAACGGATACTAAGCCTCTGAACGGATTAACTTGACTGTTGGAATCACCAATCTCTGAGTTCTAACATCGAGTGAATCCGTTTTTTCTTGTAAGTATCTGTTTCACTTTACCCCTCACCGCTAACACTCCTACCCCAAGTTTTTATGGGTTCGGGGGAGATCGATCTAAAATCATTAATCCAGCTTTTCTCATTGAATACCCGACTATTGTTGTGATTCCTGTTGTTGGAATAGACAGTAGTAACGCCCTTTGAGTGCCATCAGTTCATCATGGCTACCCTGCTCTACAACGGAGCCTTGATCCATCATAATGATGCAATCGGCATTTCTGACGGTAGGCAAACGGTGAGTAATAAAAAAGACCGTTCGACCTTCAAAGGCTTCTTCTAAATTTTCGGAAACCAGGCGCTCAGACTGATAATCCAAGGCGCTGGTGGCTTCATCGAGAATCAGCAAGTGGGGATTTTGTAAGACGGTACGAGCGATCGCAATTCGTTGTCGTTGTCCACCGGACAGAGAGCCACCGCGTTCTCCTACGATAGTATTGTACCCATTGGGCAAGCCCATGATAAAATCGTGAGCCGCAGCAATTTTAGCAGCCCGAATAATTTCATCACTCCCCGCATCGGGGTTACTCAGGGCAATATTGTCTTGAACCGTACCATTAAACAGCAGGGTATCTTGTAGAACTACTCCAATTTGACGACGCAGCGAATACATCTCGACTTTGGTAATATCATAGCCGTCGATTTTAATCCGGCCAGACAGAGGCGGATAGAGGCGTTGTAGGAGTTTCATCAGGGTACTTTTACCCGAACCACTCAAGCCAACAATTCCCACAAATGATCCGGCTGCAAACTCTAAATTCACATTAGCCACTTGCAAAGGCCCACTTTCACCGAAGCGGAAGGACACTTCCTCAAAAGTCACAGCCCCATAAACTTCAGGCATGGGAATATTATTGCGATCGTCCGCATCAACTTCTGGAGGAGAGTCGAACACATCCCGCAAACGTTCAACGGACATTCCCACCTCTTGGAAACTTTGCCAAACGCTCACAAACCGCAACAGCGATCCGGTGACGTTTCCGGCGATAATTCGGAAAGCAATTAAAGCCCCGATCGTCAGTTTGTTGTCAATTACCAAATAAGCGCCCACCCACAACAGAGCTAGTCCAGAGAGTTTGTTGAGGAAGCCACTAATCGAACTCGAAGCGGTTTGAGTCAAGATGGTGTTGAAAGAAGCGCTCATAAACCGAGCATAGCGTCCTTGCCATTCCCAACGAGATTTCAGTTCAATATTTTGAGCTTTAACCGTTTGAATGCCATTTAGCACTTCTACGAGGTAGGATTGAGAGTCGGCGTAACGTTCGGCTTTTTTCCTGAGTAATCGCTGAATAATCGGAGAGTTAATAATAATAATCCCCGCAAACAGAGGCAAGGGAGCCAAAGCCACAACCGCCATCGGGATGCTCAGATAGAACATCATCGCCACGTAAACGACGGAAAACACCGCATCTAAAACCACCGTCAGAGCGGTTCCAGTTAGGAAACTGCGGATGTTCGCTAATTCTCCTATCCGACCGACCAAATCTCCAACCCGACGATTATCAAAATAGTTGAGGGGAAGCCGTAGTAAGTGATCAATCACCTCCGCCGAGAGTTTGACATCCAGGCGGTTTGTCGTATCGACAAATAAATACGTTCGTAGGGCGGAAAGCAAAGCTTCAAATAAAGCCACCCCCAACATCAAAACCCCCAAAATATTCAGGGCGTCAATATTTCGCTGTCCCAAGACCTTATCAATAATGATCATGGTCATCAGGGGGTTAACCAGCCCGAACAACTGCACAAAAAACGATGACAGCAGCACTTCCAGAAATACCGTGCGATGCTCCATCAACGCCGGCCAGAACCACCAGAAGCTAAACTGTTCTTTTTGTTCAGTTTTGGGGGCTTGCAGCAGTAACACTTGTCCGTCTTCGCCCCAAGTCTCGGCAAATTGCGCCGGACGCATCCGTTTGAGACCCCGTTCCGGTGTAGCGATGGTTAGTTCTCGCTCAGTGATGTTGTAGAGGATGGCAAAGCTGTCTTTCCACGACACCAGAGCAGGCGCTCTGAGGCGACTAATGGCTTTGGCTGGCACTTGAGCTAACTGGGCATTGAGGCCCATCATTTGAGCAACAGCACCACAGGCTTGTAGGCTAATAGAACCAACGGTGGTGAATTGATTTTCCAGAACCCGGCGCACGAGGTCTTTCCGAAAGTTGACCTTGTAATACTTGCTCAACATATTAAAGCAAGCCAAGGGGGCGTCAATTTGTCCTGAACCCCGTACAATTGGGAAACGTTGAGAAGCTTGAGCCAGTTCGAGTTCGGGATCGGGGGGAGTCAGGGGAGCAACAGGAACTTCCGACAAGTCCAGGGGTTTGTGAATTGTTGCGGTTTCCCCATTGGGTGCGGAGTTGGCTTCTTCGGGTTGAGAACTGAGGGTTGGACGAACTCCAATTAACCGCACTCCACCGGAGGCTCCTTCTATTTTCAGGGAGCCTTGCAGTCCCTCTAAAATCAGTCGATTTCCGGTGGTTAATTCACCCACAGACCCCTTACTAATCAGCCAAACCCGATCCGGGTCAAGCATCGAGGCTAAGTCCTGTACTCGCTTTTGACCGTTGAGCAGGTTAACAACAACGGCATCGGGCCAGACATCCAGACTCAATTCCTTGAGGTTTCCGCCTAAATTGGCTCGTCGTTGGACTTCCTGGCTTAATAGCTCAAACACTTCACTAATGCTGGCATGATCGCGGAAGGCTTCCCCAAAGTTGGGTTCTCGACTGATTAATTGCAGAAACTCTTCAGCAGGCAGGGTAATACAAATCATATCTGTCGAGGCGATCGCCGTTTCGCAAGGAATACTGCGAATTAAACCCGGCCAGCCGATGATTTCTCCTGCCCCCAACAGTCGCAAACTCATGTGGCGTTGCGTTCTCAGGTCATAACCCAATAACCGGGCTTGTCCCTGATAAATGATCGACACTTGGGTGGGCATTTTTTCCCGTTCAAAGATGGGTTGACCTGTGCGATAACCCAACAGTTGACATTTGGGCAGAATGGCTTTAAGAGCGGCTTCTGACAACCGATCAAAAGGGCTGGTTTCTGCTAAAAAGGCTTGAATCTGAGTCTGAGATACGGTAGTTGTGGTCATAATACAGAAGACACTGAGGTTTGAAGGGGTTCAAGCGAACCGACTGCCGTCAGTTGTTCGCGCATCCAGGTTTCAAACAGTTCATCAATTAGACGGCGACGCATAGACTCGTCTAATTGTGCCGGGATAAACTTTTCTAGGCGGATAATCACCATCCATTCTGCTAGAGGACGGGGCGCCCACAGTTGTCCCGGTTGACTGACCGATAGCAGTTTACTAATGGCCGGGTGCGGCTGAGACAATGGCACTGGCCCTAACAATCCTCCGGTGCGTGACTCTGGCCCTTCGGAGTATTCACGAGCGGCTTCTGCAAGGGATTGTTCTCCTTCTAGAATACGGAAGTACAGTTCGTGAGCGAGTCCTGAGTTTTTCGTCCGAATGAGCGAGTAAACCACATGATCGAGGCTGCTTTTTCGGCTAATAAAATAGTTGTCTACCTTGTGACTCCAAGTATTCTGCTTAAATTTTTCCAGTTTAACAGGACGTTCAGCGATCGCTTGTAGATCTTGTGTGGTGAGGTTTTGGCTTTTCAGCCATGCTTGTTGGGCTTCGGCTGAGGTGAGTTGATGTTGAGCGGCAAATTTTTCTAATGCCGTTTTTTGTTCTTCTTCACTACAGTCTATCCCCGCGATCGCGCCATCAATGATTACCTCTCTGAGAAATTGAGGCATAAGCTGATAACGCTTCAGCAGTAATGGTATTTCTTCGGCTTTGATAACGGTTTCTCCGACCTTATACACTCCTGTCATTGGACTCTCCAACGGACTTGCACTATGCCTTTCTAGCTGACTGTGGGACTGCCACTGCGACCCCTAATACCATAATCTTACTGTCCCGATAATAGCAGACACAACTAACCCTCAGCGAGGGATACACCCAGGTTATTGCTTTTCAGGAGAATTACCTAGCTTTATTGCTTAAGACTATTAAATTAGGTTGCCTCTTGTCTTAGACTACCCTAGAGTGGGTCTACTACTCACAGAAATCTGAGTTATTCTCTAAAATTAACTAGACAGGTTTGAGGCAGTGTTTTCAGGATGGGGGTTGAGTGCGTAGGAAATCTCAGAACTTTGTTGGGTGGCGTCCTTCTCATTTTAGTATGGGTTTCCAAAAAATACAAACTGATCAAGATTTTCTCTTTTTGTGTCTTAGTATCTTTGTGGTTTTTCTTCTTAATTTTTCCCGAGTCGGGCTGAAAATTGGGTTGAGGTTTAACGCTTAAATTCTAAGTTTTCGAGTCGTTATCGGTTGAGGTTTTGTAACATGACTTCTAGCTGACTAACATAGGCTTGACTATCTAAAAAGGGCGGATTTTTTTTCAGGGTATTCTGAATTTTCTGGCGGTACTGTTGGCGGAAGTTGGGCTGGGTTGCGACTGTTATACTGAGTTGAAGATAGGTTTCCTGAGTTTGGGTAATCAGTTCAGGAATTCCCAGTTCCTTTAACAAGGCAGCGTTTTGTCGGTGGCGAGGGGTTTGACCTTCGTAAACGATCGGTACAACGAGAGCGAGTAATGCTTCGACAATTGCTAGGGTTTCGTTACAGGGAAATAAGTCTAAATAAATATCGGCTAAACTCATATATTTTCTCAAGTCTGCCACTGAATTTAAGGGCTTGACCCTAACAAATCGTTTCCCATCTATTCCGGCTTGGCTGAGATCGGATTGGATGCGGTTGAAAACGGGGCTAATAATATTGTTTTGGGCTTCTTCTGAGGTTTGCGGAAGTAAGAGGATGATTGATTGTGGAACATTAACCAAGATTTGCATCAAAGTCTGTCTGAACTCTGGGGCGATCGCATTGAGTTTTCCACTCATGGCAAAAATTACGCTGTCTTCGGTTGCTCCCCAACTTTGACGTGTCGGCTCTACCGTCGCCTCGGGTAACGTTGAGGGATAATTCCAACATAATCCTGATCCCTTGAGGCTGATCACTTGCTCTCGGTACTGTTCTGGTTCGGCTGAGGCTTGGGTGAGTTCTCCGGTGAGAATATAGTCGATGTGGCGAATTCCCGTTGTCAGTCCCGAGGTTGCGGTGATTAGTTGTTGGCGGGCGAGTCGATGTAATGCCAGTTTAAAAGTTTTGTTGGTTTGGGCGGTGACATCAGACGCGATTAACAAGAAGTCGAGGCAGTCTTGGCGGATGCGGGAAACCGCTTCAGTTAAGGCTTCTGGCAGTTGAATCGGCTGATTTATTGAGTTTGGACACAGTTGACCCAAAATATCTTTTTCAATACTAAAAGTATACAGGATGAGCTTAAATTGTGTCAAGTCTATTTTTTTAAGAATAGGAATTATCGCAAAAGTATCGCTATTAAAGCCTATTTTTTCGATGAAAATTCCCAAACAAATTTTAGAATTATGGTACTTTTTCGGTGCTAAATCCTGTTCAATTCGATGACCTGTTTGTTTCAAGTAGATTTCGACGATATCCGCACGATAACTGCATAAGGCTTTTAAATTCTGGGGGTGAGGACACAGTTTCCAAACCTCTCCTTGAGAAACTTGACTATAAACTGAAGCGATATACAACCAAACGGGATTTGTGGTATCCGTCATCAGGTGATGATAAACATATTTTAGCAAATTTTGCATGAACTCAACGAACTGTTCAATTTCGCCAAATTCTGGACAAACTCGAACTCCCCCAAATAAAAATTCCAGAAAATCTTGAAAGATATATTTAGGAATTAAAGCATTTTGATATTGCAGGGGAAGTTGATAAGCTTTTTGATAAAGCATGGCGGCTAAAACGACTTGAATTCCTGTCACTTCTTGAAATCCTTGAGCGACTTGTTGAGTTAATCGTCGGACAAAGATTTGTTCGGAGTTTGTTTGTTCTTCTTCGAGTAAACCACAACTGATTAAAGCACGATGAGTTTGACCCCAATCTCCTTGATAGGCTTGTTTGAGTTGGTCTATGGATAAGGTTAACCATCGTTGGGCGAGAATTTGACGAATTTGACGCAGATAGGTGGAAATTGATTGATCAAGCGGATTTTTTTGAGAGTTTTCGATCAGGAGTTGGGTTAAGGAAAAATACTCTGGAGATTGAGTCAGGATTTTTTGGAAAATCTGAGATTTAAAATCAGGGCTTAGAAAGTTATAAACTGGATCAAATAGGATCTTTTGATAAAGTCTTTGATAATCTTTGAGGTTTTGACCTGTTGAAATATTTTTTTGCGTTTGCTGTTGGGCGTGAATTCTCAAACTCGAAAGGGTTTGATTGACAAAACCGACTTGATATTTTCCCATAATTCTCAACCACAAATCTACATCTAAAAGTTGATGAAGGTTGGGATCAAAACCGCCGATTGTTTCAAAAACCGCTTTGGGAATTAAAACGGTAGTGGGTTCACCAATTTTGTTGAGTTGTCCTTTCAAACAGTTAGGATCAGATAATAGCTCTTTCCCCCACTGAATGGGTTTGAGGTTTGACCATTTTTGATGGAGATCTTTACCTCCATTTAAAGCGGCTTGACAGGTTGGGTTTGATAGAGAATTAGCAGCAATGAACACTCGCCTTTCTGAAAAGACTAAACCCATTTCTGGATTTTTTTCAGCCAGATTAACCAGGGTTTCAATACATTGAGGTTCGAGTAAATCATCTTGAAATAAAAACTTGATATATTTTCCTTTTGCTTGGGAAATGGAGAAGTTCAAATTTTCCACTAAGCCATAGTTGACATGAGAGAGAATCAAAAACGGGAAAGCGGTTTTTTGTTTGAAGGCTTCAGCAATTTCTAGGGTTTTATCGGTTGAACCGTCATCAGAAATCAGGATTTCTAAATGAGGATAGGTTTGAGATAACGCACTATTCAAGGCTTCGGAAAGAAAGGCTTCTCCGTTGTAGGTCGGAATGATTAAACTAACGAGAGGAAATTCAGGGCGGCTTTGCAGGGTTGAGGGAGAAAAGGTTGAGTTAGCTTGAACTTTTGTTGGCGGTTTCGGTTGTTGAGTTTTGAGTTTTTGAGTCGCCATCAGGTTGAAAATATCAGAACTTCCGGTGAGATACGCCAAACGGGAATAGTCGAAGTTGTAATACTGTTTAATTAGGCGAGATTTTTCAGAATCTCCCAAGAGGTTAAAGAAAGTCTCTAAACTTAAATATCGATGGGGTGAACGTTCAACTTTTAAGGCTTGTCTAGCGATTAAAAAATCAGCTAAACGCGGTTCGAGTTGTTCACCGGATTCTAGACAGTCGGGAAATATTTTCAGTAAGTTTTCGTAAACGTCTTGACAGAAGTATCGTTTTAAGATTTGAGACAGTTCAAAGTTGTGACGAATAACGGTTTCGGGTTTGATTCCACTAATATTAGACGGATGAACTCGATAGTTTACTAAAGGTTCAGGTAAGATATAAAGTTCGTATTTCATGCAAAATCTTACCCAAAAGTCAAAGTCAGGAATTTGTCGGAAGCGAGAATCATATAAACCGACTTTTAAGTAACAGTCTTTGCGAATCAGGGAACTGGTTTGACAGAGACAGTTATCTTTCTTGAAAAAGCTGTTCAGCCATTGAAAGCGACTGCGGTTATGCTGAAAAAATACGGTATCTAGAAAGGAGTTTGACGGAGGTAATATTTCCCCTTGAGTGTTAATGAGCTGCGGATAACTCAAAACCGCCTGAAATTCCGGATGTTCATCTAAAAATCGAACTTGTTTTTCGAGCTTGTGCGAAACAAAGACATCATCAGAATGAAGAATGGCTATGAACTCGCCCTGGGATTGTTCAATACCATAATTAGTGGCTGCACTTTCGCCTTGATTTTGTTCCAAGCTAAACAGTCGAATTCGAGAATCCTTTTTGTCTAAAATTTTCTCAAGGGTCTGATCGGTAGAGGCATCATTGACAATGATCATCTCAAAATCTTGATAGGTTTGAGCAAGAACACTATCAAGTGCTTGAGAAATATAGGCGTCTTGATTATAAGTCGGGATAACAACAGAAACTCGTGGCATCATTAAGCGAGATAAAGTTTAAATAGAAATCACCGTTTAAAGTCAATCTTCGTGTCTTTGTGTCTTAGTGGTGAGTGTGTCCCCCCGTCAGGTACTCCTAGAACTTGTCAATCTGGAAAAAAGACATCAAGTTTATGATACAGTAAATAGAGTTCAGTTCAGTTTCAAGGATTTGATCGAACATTGCGCTGAGTCTGGCTGTTAAACGAATGAATACAAATGTAGCTAGCTCCCCAACTCGAGAAGAAGAACGTTTAGATCCGTTCTCTCAACCTTCTGATTTGCTCTGCTTGTTACCTGCCAATGCTCAAGTCATTGTTGAAGTCGGATATCAAACAGGAACAACCGCAAGTCAGTATCAACAAATTAACCCTCACTGTTCCTATCTCGAAATTGTATCAAATTTAGAAACGGTTGAAGTCGAGCAAAAATTTGAATATCTCCCCGTCGGAATAACATCAGGAACGGTTGATTGTTTGGTCTATGATAATAGTCTACCGTTTATGAAAAATCCGGCTAAAATTCTCCAGCATCAAACCCATTGGTTACACTCAGATGGAGAAGTAGTAGCTTGTATTCCGAACGTCCAGTATTGGCGGAAGATTGTGGGTTTGTTACAGGGAAAATGGGGAATAAGAGAGGATCAAACATTATCTCAACTCGAGCAATTACCCCAACAGGAATTTACTCTAGAAAAAATTCAACATTTGTTTCAATCTGCGGGACTGCAAATTTATGAAATCCAAACTCGGGGACAAAAAGATGAGGAATTTCAACAGTTTTTACAACTCATTCAACCGATCATTCAAGCCTTAAATTTAGACGTCAATCGTTTTGCAACTCAAACAGCCGCCCAACGCTATTTAATTCGAGCAACTCGTTCCTTGAAACCCCTCCGTCGCTTACTGATTCAAACGGTAATGATGGCGCCAACTGCTTGCGATCGCCTGCGTGTTTTAGAACCGGATCGTTTCACTCAAACTCAACCGGGAACTCGTGCGGTTTCTGGAGTAAAATCTTTTCCGACAGTCGCACCAATACCGGGAGAAGAAAAGGTGATAATATGGCAGAGAGCAATTATGTCTTATCAAGATTATCTGCCTAAATTAAGACAGTTACTGCAAGAAGGTTATCTGATTATTGCTGAAATTGATGATAATCCCCTGCGACGACGAGAATATGCAGAAAATCGTTATTTAAGTTATCGAGGATGTCATGCTGTACAAACCTCAACGGAAGCTTTAGCAGTTTTTTTACGACAACTTAATCCTCATGTTGCTGTCTTTCAAAATCAACTGGCTTATTTACCCCCTCCGCGAATTGATCAAGGGGAAACTGTGACGTTATTTTTTGGGGCGTTAAACCGCGAAAAAGACTGGAAACCGATTATTCAGGCGTTAAACCGAGTTTTAGCGAAACATCAAAATAAAGTCCGAGTTAAGGTGATTCATGATCGCTTGTTTTTTGACTCCCTAGAAACGCCTCACAAAGAATTTGAAGCCTTTTGCAGTTATGAACGGTATCAAAATATTCTGCATACTTGTGATGTTGGATTATTACCCTTGGCTGCTACACCCGTCAATTTAATGAAATCTGATTTAAAATTTCTAGAATGTGCAGGTCATGGGGTTGCGGTTTTAGCCAGTCCAACGGTTTATGAAAAATCGATTATCCAGGGAAAAACGGGATTAATTTATCGTACAATTAAACAGTTTGAAACGCAACTCGATGAATTAATTGTTAATCCGACAGTCCGACAACAACTCGCCGCGAATGCCTATGAATGGGTGAGAAATCATCGCCTCCTTTGTCAACATTATCCCAAACGACGAAGTTGGTATTTGCAAATGCGCGATCGCTTACCGGAGTTAAATCAACAGTTACGCCAGCGTGTACCAGAATTGTTTGTAGAATAAATCAATAAATGGTAGCAAAACAATGCGAATTTTATTTACTCTTCCCCATTTTTATAAAGCCACTGACGAAGGAAAACACGCTTCCCTCAATAAAGATCCTCGTCCCCGGATGATGGCATTAGGTATGGCATTAACAGCGTTGCGGGGGTTGTATAGCCAGTCTCAATGCACAATTGATATTGCTAAATGTGTTACCCTTCCGGCTAACGAAACCAACAGAAACGAGATTGATATTGTGATTTGTACCACCCAAAACGCTCATTTATTAGCCCATCTTCCGTTTCCTGCGGGAAGTTACAAACATCATCAAACTAAAGCTGAACCGATGTTGTTGGGGTTTGAATGTCAAGCGGTTTTACGAGAGGGTTTGGGTAAGTACGATTATTATTGCTATTTAGAAGATGATTTAATATTACATGATCCTTGGTTATTTGTCAAGTTAGGTTGGTTCACTCATCATGCAGGAAATGGATGTTTATTGCAATTAAACCGCTATGAAATTTCTCCGAATGGTAAAGTCGCCAAAGCTTATGTGGATGGCGATCTTTTACCTCATCTAACGGCTAAGTTTCAAAATGTACAGGAAAAACCGCAATTTGTGGGAAAAGTCATGGAACAGTCAGTGAAGTTTCAACGGGCTTTAAACCCCCATTCAGGCTGTTATTTTTTAAATGCTGAACAGATGGAATATTGGGTGAAACAACCCTATTTTTTAGACCGAGATTGTAGCTTTGTGGGGCCGTTAGAAAGCGCGGCAACATTAGGAATTATGAAAACCTTTAAAATCTATAAAGCGGCTCCCAGTCATGCTAATTTTATGGAAATTCAACATTTTGGCTCAAGTTTTTTGAATTTAATTGGTAAACAAGTTAAATTTCAAAATCCTGAAACTAGCGATTAAAATCCCTGTCTGAAAGTCAGTTTGCCATTGTAGTCAGTAAAGGCAAAAGGCAAGAGGCAAGAGGCAAAAGGCAAGAGGCAAAAGGCAAAAGGCAAGAGGCAAAAGGCAAAAGGCAAGAGGCAAAAGGCAAGAGGTAATCGCAGCGTTCATGCAAAATTTGGGAGGAATTTAAAGTGCTACTCTACCAATCGGATTTGGTATCCCAACTCAAAAAACAATAGGATGAGCAATGCCCATCCTACTTAATTTTATTGAGAATTCCAGAGAACGCGCCTCATACGTTTAGATAAAGGTAACGTCAGTCCGAGACAAGTCAGGGCCACGTCCATCGACTAAACTAAAGCGAGCGACAGTCGTAGCAGCATCAGGACCTGAACCATCTGGATCGTACTGTAAGATACCGCCTTGGCGTTGGTAAACGAGAACTCCTGTATTGATCTCTGCCCGTACAACACCAGTGACGGTACTGGTTCCAGAGGCTAGGTAAGTTTGAGTAGGACTCAGTTCAATTAACTCATCGTCGTTCGGGCGTCCAGTGGAAGCAAAGTTGAAGCCACCATTGCTAGTTGCACCCTGACGAGTAAAGACTAACTTATCAACCCCAACCGTGAAGTCCCCAATCAAGTCACCTATCGTGCTTGTTGCTCCGGTACTTTGGAAGACTTCAGCTTTAAACTGATAGAAGAAGGAATCGCTTCCCTCTCCACCGACTAACGTATCTCCAAAAGAAGGTCCACCTGCAACAGGGTCGGAGTTGAAGCTACCTTGGAGGGTATCATCTCCATCTTGACCAACGAGAGAGTCATCGCCCTGGCCACCGAAGAGGAAGTCATTTCCACCCCCGGCGAGGATGGTGTCATCTCCTTTACCGATAAATGCCAATGCGCCCTGGTTATCACTGGTAATACCTACAATCGTACCACCCCGCAGGACATCATCACCCGCACCCCCTACGATACTGTCATCCCCTATACTACCGTTAATCACGTTGTCGCCCAAGGTGTCAAACAGAACAAAAACTTCACCTTCTGGGGCTTGATCATTTTCAAATTGATAATTGGCAGTAATGCTGTCGTTTCCTTCCAGGTTTGCGGAGTCTGTGAGTAAGACATCACTGGTGGAATTGAGGGTAATAGTGTCGTCTCCGGAACCGCCCGCAAAGATGTTGATTAAACCGGTTGCGGTTTCAGCTTGAGACGCGCCACTCAGGATGTCATTACCTGCACCGCCAAACAGACTGACTTCGAGTGAAGTGGTTGCAGTTCTGACGAAGCCACTCCCATCGAGGGTATCATTACCGTCTCCGCCATCCATCAGAGTGAACAAGCCTCTGAGGAGGTCATCACCGCCACCCCCAAGCATGAAATCGCTCTCAAAAGCGGCTGTCAGGGTGTCAGCGCCTTCACCGCCATCGAGGGTACTTTCTCCAGCAAAACCCGGTAAACTGCTGAATACACCTTGAGCGGTGAGGACATCTGAGGTCATTGTCATCAGACTGTCATCCCCATCGCCCCCAAAGATGGAATCCTGGACAGCGAAACTTTGGATCGTGTCGCTACCCGCACCACCGTTAAACAGGTTACTACCTTCGCCAAAAAAGCCAATACCGCCTCTGAGGAGGTCGTCACCATCGCCCCCTTCAAGGGTTGTCCGGCTGATACCGACAGTAGAGGCTGCTGCGGTTGTTCCCCCGATCGCAGTCCGTTGTTCGATGCGGTTTTGGACAACGACAATATCATCACCCAAATCACCGCCGAGGAAACTGCTGCTACCGACCCCAACAATGGAGTCGTCATCTTGACCCCCGTAAAGGCTTTCGGAGTCACCTGTACCTACGATGGTGTCATTACCAAGGTTTCCTGCAACGAAGTTACGACCTTGGTTAACGCCTGCAATTTGAGAGCCGATGGAAATGCCGATGTTACTGCCACCACCAGTGGTCGAGAACCCGATCAGGTCGTTGTCTTTACCGCCATAGATGGAGTCACCGCCCTGGACACCCCCTAAGATGGTGTCATTCCCCTCGTTTCCGAACTGCAAGTTGTTGACCGACAGGGCGATCATAAAGTCTCGGTCAGCGCCCCCGTACAGGGTAGCTGTTGAAGTAGCGGTTAGGGTATCGCGACCGTCATCGCCAATTGCTGTGGAGACGTTTTCGACAATCAGAGAGTCATTACCTTGACCCCCGAAAAGTGTATCGTTAGGGCCTCTACTGGTGAGAATATCGTTGTCTTGGCCGCCCTCGATTTGACTGCCGCCCAAAGTGGCTGAGAGAATCGTATCATTGCCGATTCCCCCCAAAACAGTATCCGGTTTCACCGCCACTATCGAATTTTGATCCCAAAAATTAGGACCCGAGCCGAGTATTTCGTCAAGTCTTGTCGGATTACCGATTGGTTGTGATGTCATTGATTTTTCACTCCTCCGCAATCATGTCAATAAAACCATTGGGACTACAGACACTGCCTGAGACACCATACTTTGTTCGGCAGTAGTTTAACCTTTCCGCCCTCAGCAAGTCTAGTGCCTGACAACCAGTTCTGTCTACTGGCTGTCGGTGACTGTTTATACGGCAGTAGTTTACCTTAAATGTTTTCAAACTTGACCTTCCTCTAAGTGTCTGCTAATCACTTCTCTATAAAGTTATGTCGAGTACCCAACCGTTCTAGACGCAGTGGGTTTGCGAATGGTTCCAGTTGATCCTCTGTCATCCCCTCACATTACCCCTGGACGCTTAGACCATCGTAAGACGAATGAACACAGGGATGCTATGCACTCAATTTCCAAGCCTGGGAACGCTTAAGGAACGATTTGCCACGTCCTGAATCAGTTTTAACTGTTGGGGTAACAGTTTCGCTAAATCATAGCGTTCTAAAGCCGTTTGGCGTGCTTTGAGACGGATTTCAGCCATGTGGTCTGGGTGATCGAGGACTTCACAGACCCGATCGGCGATCTGTTTGGGGGAGAAAAAGTCTACTAATAAACCGTTTTCGCCATCGCGAATCACTTCCTTGACAGGCTGCGTATCCGAACCCACCACTAAACACCCCGTAGACATCGACTCAATCATTGACCAGGACAGCACAAAGGGTCGCGTTAGGTAGATATGGACGTCAGATGCTTGAATCACTTTTAAATATTGACCGTAAGGCAATGGCCCGACAAAATGAATTCGCGATAAATCCAAGGGAATTCTCTTGAGCATATGCTCTTTGTAACTGACCCCATCGGGTAAGGATTTGCCATAACAAACCCGTTCCGAACCCACCACCACCACATGACAGTTAGGCCGACGCTCCTGGATATACGCCACTGCTTCAATAAATTCCGGAAAACCTCGATAGGGTTCCATTCCTCGGGCGACATAAGTCACCAGTTCCTCTACACCCGATAAATCGCAGTTGGGAAGAACCAGTTTTGCTCCCGGATCGGGTTTAAAGTAGCTGGTATCGACGCCATCATGGAGAACGGAGATTTTGCTTTGCAGTTCCGGGGGAAATTGCGATCGCTGCCAATAGGTGGGAGACAGTCCCCAGTCGCAGGTGTATAAATCGACCAGGATCGGAGTATTCTTAATCCGAATTCGGGCCATATCATCAACAGTTAGGGGATCGGCGGGGTCAAAATCTGCATCCGATCCTTTACTGTGATAGAACCATTCAAAATAACACAGTAGGGGAACATCGGGAAAGGCTTCTTTGACAAACAGCGTTGGCCCCCAACCGGAATGACCACAGATGACGTCGGGGACAAACCCTTGGGCTTTCAGTTGTTCGGCCATTCTAAATACACCCTGTCCATGCAACACGGCACTTTCTAGGGCGCGGACATACTGATGGGTTTGGGGACTGGCATCGCGAGAGGGTTTAAATAGGGCTTTGCGAACTCCGGGAATGTTCCACTCGGGACGCTCATTTTTCGTCCCAAACACAACTTGATTTTTCGGATCAGCTCCTAATGCGGTGATAATATGACGATATTGAGCAGGAAAGTTCGGATGCAAAAATAAGGCTCGCATGATTCATGTAAAATGGGTTTTTAGGATTAATACAAACTTCAACACATCACAGAGAAATTCATTAAAATTCGGCGGGCGCTCGACACACCCAAACACAATCTCTCGGAACGGATTGAGTATCTTTTAATAGAATCTCATAGTTGAGATGGGTGAGAAATTTTTCCATTATTGAGTCGGTCATCACTGAAAATGCCGTTCCATGTCGGCGCCCCAATAAGTTCTTATCCCAATCACTTAGAAATTTCTTCCATCCCAATTCACTTAAAACATTTGTATGGTGAAAAAGACAGAGGCGATCGCCTCGCATCAGCCGAGGAATTTGGGTGAGATAGTTAAAGATATCTCGCGGTTCTATATGCACCATCGTATCGTAGCAGAAACAGACATCAATTGAACCTGAGTCAACACCTTCTAAGCTTAAACCATCCAGTTTGACATAGCTGACTCGTTCTTCCCCTAAGCGATCGCGGGTTGCTTGCAACATTCCTTCGGAGATATCGGCACAAACTAAGCTTTGACAATATTTGAACAGTAATGCGGCGGTTTTTCCGCCCCCAATTCCTATTTCTAAAACGGTTTGATGGGGTTTAATATAAGGCCTAATAAACTGGTTTTCAATTAACGCCTCATATTCGGCTAAAGTTTGAGCGGCACCTGCGGCTAACCCGATCCATTCATCGCCGGGATAAATATATTCAGAGTCGGTACTCTGCCAATTTTTAACATAGTCATCCCAAGCCCCTTCATAATCAATTTTTAACTCGTTCATCATCGGTTTGTTGATTTGGGTAGTAGACAAAAATAAGGGAGAAGAATTCATTTCTGTCGTCGCTTCTCTCAAGAAGTTTTCGGATTCAGATTTTGGCGTTGATTCTTCGACTTTCCATTCAAAGGCTGCACCGATTAATTCTACCAGTTTTTGATTATGCGGTTGAAAGTATTTTGAGAGTTTATCTCGGACTTTTTGCGGGGCGGATGGATACTCTCCGACATTATATTTTTTGTAATTCAGCAGTTGAAAACGGGGTAAATCGAGAAAATCAAACACTTGATTGAGGATCTCTGGAGATTGGCTCGAAAAGTCTTCACTTTTGAGGATTAAAAACTGTTCTCGCGGAAAAAATTTCATCCAGTTTTGCAGTTGTTCGATATAAATTCCTCGGGAAAGATAGGAATAATGTTGATGGTTATAACTATAATAATTTTCATCGGCTAGGATTTTTTCGGTTTCTCCCAGAAGACGATTATGTTCTTGGCTAATGGCTTCTTCTAAGGATAACATTTCATAGCCTAAGTTCACTTCCCAATAGTAATGAGAAATCGCTCGATCTACAGGGTTTCTCAGTAAGACTATAAATTTCATGTGTGGAAAGTGATGATAAACCCGTTGAGGAACACCAGGATGAAACAGATAATAAGGGGTTCCTTCCCCGGTTAGCAACAGTTTTCCATCGGCTGTTGAGGGAAATTGAGATCGATACCAGTCTATTCCCTTGTGATAGTGTAAGGTAAAAAAATGAACTTCTTTTTGGGTTGCAGGTAAAATCTGAGGATGCTGACACAGATGGTTATACAGGGAGTTTGTTCCGCCTTTTTGTGTTCCTAAAATGATAAAATGAGGCGGTTCAATGCGTTCAGATGGATTGATATTTTGGGGGTTCAAGTTTTTCTCCTGACTATTTTTTCGGTAACAATTTAGCTTTAAACATCGTTGCTAAAATTTCTTTGGGCGCAAGATACACAAACAAAAATCAGATTCTAAACCCCCCGGAATTTCCATTAAAATTTCTTCAAATTCTAGCAACAGTCGAACTATCGTTTCTCCCTTGGGTTCTCCCGGTAAGAGTTGAACATGATTTAACAAGGGATAAAGCGGATGTAAAATTCCGCCCCCAAAAGGATTATAAACTTCGATGTCGAAATAATATTCAATAAAGGGTAAAATTAACTTAGAGCGAACGGCTTCCGAGGGATCAGTATTAAAGACTTGATAAATGGTTGGGTTAATAAATTCGCTTTGCAGTCCTGAACGCAAGAGTTCGTTAAAGCAAGCATACAAACGATTAATTAACTCAACTTTTTTTCGGTTGTAAATACAGTAGTTATCGCCGATATATTCATTGACGATAAAATACCCTTCAGGATGCAAAGAACGATGAACAATTTCTAAAAATCGCTCTAATTCTTTGACATGATGCAATGAACCAGAACAAAATGCAATATCGTATTTCTTCCCACTATCGAGGCTAAAGGTATTAAAATCATCGGTGTAGAAGTTAACTTGAACTCCGGCAATTTCCGCCCGACGTTTTGCCATTTCTAGGGAAGCTTCCGAGAAGTCAAAGGCATCAATACTGCGGGCAAAGTTTGCTTGTGCGAGGGTGACTTCATGGTTTCCCATTCCACATCCCAAGGACAACAAATTATTAAAGGTTCTTCCCGCAAAATAATCTTCAATTAACCATCGTAACCAATATTTATTTGTTTGACCGCCTGACATTCGCTGATGAATAACATCCTCAATAATGGGGTTTGATATCCATTCACTCGCACTCGCCGCAGTCGGGTTTGCTTCCCAATAACTTTTATCTTGAGTGGGTTTTGTGGGTGGTGAAACGGCTTCAGGTGTTGACACAGGTTGAATAAATTCTTGGGGGGGAAGCGTTTGATGAGGATGGGGGTTAATAAAGTAAGCTTCCTCAAAAATTTGCTGGTATTCCTGGGTCATTTCCTCAAAACTATTCAACAAGGCGAGGACATATTTAGCATTATCCGCGAGGTGTTGACGTTCCGACTCATTATCGAGAAGTTTAATCAAATTTTCGGTTAATTCTTCGGGTTTATCGGGAGTGTAAAATAAACCATTTACTCCCGGTTTAACTTGTTCGGAAATGCCAAAAACGGGAGTAGTAATAATGGGTAAATTGTACGCCATTGCTTCGAGAATAACTCGCGGATAACTCTCAATACGAGACGTACAAACAAAAATATCGGCAGCTTGATAATATTTCGGGGTTTCTGGAGTTTCAGGAACGATAGATATTTTAGACTGTAAAATCGGCGGGAGTTGCTTGACGAATGTGGTCAGTTGTGTACTATAAACACTCGGGCGATCGCCAACAATAAAACAACGAATGCGGCTATAATATTCTGGGGGTAATAATGCTAAGGCTTTGACTAAATCTTTCTGACCTTTGCGTTCACAAACGGTTCCAAGTAATAGAATAACAATTTCGGAAGCTTTAATTTGTAGCGCTTCTCTGGCATCTTGGCGGTTCCATTGTTCAGCGACTAATTTAAACCGTTCCACATCCATTCCATTGTGAATAACGGTAAAATTGTGATGACTATTTAAAGGTAAATAGGTGTTTCGGGTTGCATCCGCCACAAAAATAATTCGATACGGATAGCGGAAACATTCTAACGCTCGGGCGGCTATTTCTCCCCCAAACCCATTAAAATAAGTTTGCCAAGCTTCGCTTTCGTGAACATTCCAAACGGAAGGAACCCCCATTTTTTGGGCGCAGTCTACCATGAAGAAGTTTTCTAAAGTATTCGCATAAACGACATCATAACAATTGAGTTGTATTTGTTCAGCAAAATCTTGGAGGGCGAGGTCATATTGTTCCCGTTGATAGATGTTAATTAAAGGATGGTCTTGTACAATAACCGGAATACCTTTTTGTTCATAAGCTTCTCGCAACGGCCCATCATTGACACAAAAAATAACAGGTTCTATTTTATCCTGTGCGGCTAATTGTACGGCAATTTCATACTGATGTAACGGGGCGCCCGTATATTCTAAAGCGTTGCTACACATCAACACTCGGGGTTTAATTTTTACCTGATAACTTTGTATATTAAACCGTCGGGGTTGAACCTGGAACCATTCGTTAGCGAGGGATAAATGATGGCTGTAATAAGGGTCAATTTTATCGGCATATTTCTGACGGAAATTCGCCACTTCTTTCGGGTCATCTTTAAACCCTCGGGAGGTTCCTTCTTTGTGTAATAATTCCGCTTCGGCACAATAAACGCAGCGATAATTATTTTCTGTTAAACGATAGCCGTAGTCCGCATCATTATAAGCAACGGCGAAGTTTTGTTCATCAAAACCGCCTAAGTCTAAAAACAGTTGACGAGGCGTTAATAAACAAGCGGCGGTGACTGCTGAATAGTTCCGCAGGACTTTAGAATAAGCCAAATATCCAAAATAATCTCGATGAGACAGTTTAAACGCATGACCCGCCAATTTGTGGTGTAACCCATGAATAATTCCGGCGTGTTGAATATGGTCATCGGGGAAAATTAATCGCGCCCCTACCGCCCCAACTTTTTCTAGCTGAATATACCCCATCATCTGACTCAACCAACGGGGAGAAAGTATCTCTGTGTCGTTGTTTAAAAAGAGAACATATTCACTTTTAACCTGTTCAACCGCCCGGTTATTAATTGCTGCAAAGCTAAATTTACCGTTAGAATTGGCAACTTTGAGAATCGATATTTTAGGTTGAGTTTCAGCGTGAGAAATCCAATCAAAATATTCAAGGGTTTTGGGGTCGTCGCTTTCGTTATCAATAATCAGAACTTCATAGTTTTGATAAGTCGTTTTTTCTAACAACGTTTTTAAACAAGCTTGTAATAATTTAAGCTGATTTTTCGTGGGAATAATAACGGTAACAGACGGCCCATTATCGGGGAATTCATGGGAAAAAATCCCCAAACTTTGTTCAACCGCCCAACGAGGTTGATACACATTTGACTCAATTTCTCGGCGGTTTAACGCATCTTGAACCGCTTGGCGACCTGCTTCAAAACTCGCAGGTTTGGCGGCGCCTGAAATTGCCGTTGAACCGGGAGCCGTTCGCCAGTGATATAATACTAAAGGTAAATGAGCAATATGACGAGTATTTTCTGTGATTCTCAACGCTAAATCATAATCCTGCGAACCTTCAAATCCTAACCTCATTCCGGCAACTTCTTCAAACAGTTTGCGTCGCAGAACTAACGCATGACTCATATACATATAAGATAGGAGTAATTCCGGCGACCAGTCGGGTTTAAATTGAGGTGCAAATCGTTTTCCTTGGGTGTCAATTTTGTCGTCATCGGTATAGAGAACGTCGGTTTCAGGATGTTCAGCCAGGTAAATCGCGATTTCTCCTAACGCATTCGGCGTGAGTTCGTCGTCGTGGTCAAGTAATAAGATAAATTCACCAGTGGCGAGAACTGCGGCGGAGTTGGTCGCGCGACTAATATTGCCATTTTCTGGGCGAAAAATTACCCTGATTCGTTCATCTTCTTGGGAAAATTTATTCAGCGTTAGGGCGATTTGGGGGTTGGTACTGCAATCATCAGCGATGCACAATTCCCAGTTAGAATAAACTTGGTTAATTACACTTTCAATGGCTTTTTCTAAAAATTCTATCGGGGGATTATATACAGGCATCACCACCGAAATTTTTGGCAATTTTTCCGCCGAATAAGTTTGCAGTCGAGTTTGTAAATGGTCTAAACTGCGTTGTGTCCATTGGTTCGCGCTCAACCAAGCGTCGTAGGGGTCGATGGGTTTGGGGAGTTCAAAGCCGGGAGGCAGAAGGGCGAGGTCTGTCGTCGCTTCGGTTTTGCGGTACATCAGCCGCGCTTGCCGAATAATAGCAGGAATTTCGCCAGGTAGAGGAAGCAGGCGTCCGAGGCGTTGCTTGCGTTCGGCGGCCCGTTGACGAACAGCAGCAACAAATTCTGATAATTGTCGCATTTTGGCCGAACTTTGGGCGGAGAGTCCATAACGCCTTACCGTCAAGGGCTGGCTGAAGGGATAAGTAACGGTTTCTCCGGTTTCTAACTCGGCTTCTAACTTCATCGGCCACTGACCAACGGGAACATCCATCACCGCTTCAAACCCACTATTTGCACTCCCTGGCCAGTCGGGAAAGACTTCGCCCACGTCCCGACGTTGCAACCCATAGGCACATTGCATCGAACGTTCGCCACAATATAAAGTGAGTTGAGTAATGCGATATTCGGGATGACAACACCAGCCTGCAAATAGAATTTGTCCGGGTCGTTGTTCGCCAGGAGTGGGAACATCTAGGGAGGCTTGAATGGGGCAAACTTGCAGGGAATAGGTCGCAAATTTTTGCCATTTTCCGTTGCGATTTTGCAGTTCTAAATTAACTTTGTGGTTGCCAACTTTCAGGGGAATTTCCAGGCGAAATCCGCAATTTTGAGCGGCTTCTATCCAATCAAATTGTTGGGCAACATCCAAGCGTTCAATCCCATAAACCCCGGTCAACGTTTCTGAGCCTATTTTAGCACGAATTCCGGTAAAATTACGTTTTCCCGTGTGGAAACACCAGCCTTCAATTTGGGTAAATGTGTCGCCATTTCCGATAAATTCCCATTGAGTTGGGGTATCGAGAGAATAAATATATTGGGGTTTGATTGTTCGACGAGAAAAGCGTTTAAAGTCAACCCATTTTTCGCGAATTTTCCAAAGTTTAGACGATTTTATCGCGTTAACTTCGCCTTGGGTTTGCACGAGTTCGAGTTGAGTTTTACCGAGTTCATTTTCGAGGCTATAAATTTTGTTGAGGGATTCTTGAAAACGGGCTTGAGATGCTAACAAACTTTGCTGAAGTTCTGCCGTTTGATATTTGTATTGATTGAGTATATTTTCAGTTTGGGTATATTGAGTGGCACTTTCATTCAGTTTTGCTAACGTTTCCTGGTATTGAATTTTAACTTGTTCTAATTGTCCTTGGGTTTTGCCGAGTTCCGTCTCGGTTAACATCAACTTCTCAGCCGCTTCTTGAAAGTTTTTTTCTAAGTTTTGGGCGTGTATTTCTGTCCCCTGTAACTGAATTTGTGTTCCTTCGAGTTGTTGTTGGGTTTTGCCGAGTTCTTCTTCGACAGTGGTGAGTTTTTTAACGGCTTCTTTGCGAGTATTTTCGGCGGTATTCGCTTTCAGTTGGGCTTGACCGAGTTCTTCTTCTGTGGTAATCAGTTTATCGAGGGTTTCTTGATAACGAATTTCTACGCCATCGAGTTGCAGTTGGGTTTGACCCAGTTCGGTTTCAGTTTTTACTAATTTATCAACGGCTTCTTGAAATTTATCTTGCCATTGTTCAATATCTATTTTTAACTGGTCGTTTTCTTGGGTTAATATTTTTTTGTCTTTTTCTAACAACCGCACCTGTGACCAATCTTTAAAGACCCAAGTTAATGAGCTAGACTGGTTTAAAACTTGTGACTCTACCGGAGTTAAGCCGCGACTGAGATTTTCTGCTAAGGCTTCGATTTGTAGATACAGGTCAATAGAATCAGGAAAACAATGTTTAATCAGTTGGGGTCGCGGCGTTGCTAAAATATTATCAACTAATAAATAAGGATCAAAATTATCTTCAGGAGGGGAGGGTAAATTCCGGTTAAATTTAGAATTAAGTGCTTGAACAAAGTCTTGCGGTTTTGTCCCAACTTTATAGACATTGACTAATAAACTATTTTCGGGATTTTCTCGATAAAAATTGAGTATTTTTTTGTTATAATGTATCCACATCTTAACGGCTAATTCGGGGGATTTAATTAGCGTTAAATCGGTAGAACGACGGTAAAGGGAATCAACAACTTCCCAAGGGGAACGATAAACAAAAACAAAATGTGCTTCGGGTAAAATTTCCTGCCAAAACTCCAAAAACAAAGTGGTTCTGGGGTCTTTCCATCCCCAAGGATGTTGAGAATCTTGGTTGTGTTGAATTAAACTCTGAGCTTGTTCAATCTGTCGGGAATTTAGGGAAATATTCGACTGAAAGGTACAACCCAACTCATCAATATTATGGTCATGTAAAATCGCCTTGTGAAATTCGACAAAATCAATATTTTCAAAATGTCCTTTCACATTCCCATAGTTCGCCCCAACGAGCCGTTTGCCAATATTCACCCCCAAACGTTCTAGTAAAGATGCCGTTAGGGAAGTTCCAGAACGGTGCATTCCAGCAACAATAATCGGTGAGTTACGGTCTGATTTATCCATAGTTTTGTCGGTGGTTTTTCAAAAGTAGTTAATAATCCTTTTTTCTCCCTCAAATCCCTTTTGTTCACTCGTTATCGGATAAGCCGATAGCACGCCTCAGTTTAAACCATTTTGCCCTCAATTTCCAAAATTTACTACTTTCCATTGCCTGAATGCGGTTTTGTGCCTGTTCTAACAAAGTTTGCTTTGATTCCAGTTGCCATTGACATTGACCCAGTTCCGTTTCAGTCTGTGAGAGTTTCGCTTCACATTGTCTAAGTTGAGCCTGCACAAAGTCAAGTTTTGCTTCCGTTTGCAAAAGTTGGGCTTGAGTTTTCCCCAATTGTCCATCAGTTTCAGCTAGTTTAGCCTCAGACTGTTCGAGTTGATTTTGGGTTAAGTTTAATTGTTTCTGAGACTGATTGAATTGTACCTGTAGATGTTGCAGTTGAGTTCGCCATGAAATAAGATGGGTTTGCCATTGCGTTTGAGAAATGAGGGATTTGACAAAACCTGTTTCAATAATCCACTCCAAACCCGCAGGATTAACCGCTCGAATTAAAAGAATATCTTCCGGTGAAATCTGATGACTATTAATTTCACAACACCAACCTGAGTTTAACGCTTCTTCTTGGTTAAAATGTTCAACTAAATCGGGTCGTTTGATTGTCGGTTGACACTGTTTAATCAGTTGATTATTCACTAACATTTGAATCGTTTTGACCTGACTCCCCGGATTCAAATCAACCGCCCAACCTTCTAAATAAAGATTACCATTCGGTTGAATTTGGCAAGCATCCAAATACCCAAGCGGATGATAACTAAAGTTTAATTCTGTAAATTTATCATGTTTTTTGGGAGTAACAGCATACAAATCTTGATAGTTACTCAATCCTTTTTTTACCCGATAAATCGTCGCTTTATTTTGACTGACTTGCTCGATTAATTCGTGAATGTAGGTTGCTGTAACGTAGGTTGTGCCGTACTCATTCCGGTCAAGATATTGACTCTCACTACTTTCAGTTGAAAAGACAATTCCTGACGGTAACATCTGCACATGGGACGGCATAATTGCCTCATCTAATACACTGAAAATTAGCAAACCTTCCGGCGTTAAAAGGTCATAAAGTCGCTGCATCCAACGGGTAAAGGTTCGCTGCGGCATATGGCTAAAAAACGACCCCGCATAAATACAGTCAAATTTTTGATCACTTGGATAATCTTCCGGTTCACGAGTGGAAATAATGCCATTCACCCCAAAGATTTCCATCTGAAATTTAACCGCATTGGCATAAATATCAGACACCCAAACATTTTCGGGAGGGATTTCTTGAATTAAAAATCGCGTCGAACGTCCATAACCACAGGCAAAATCGAGGAAAGAAGAAACTTGAGCAAAACTGCCAAAGTGTGCATTAATAATTTGTCGAATAGAATCAATAATAGAACGTCCTAATAGATAATAATAGACTAAAGCGCGATCGCTATTACGGTCTTCTGACTCATCCAACTGATACAAATACATTTCATCCTCGGCTGCAATTTCCGGCTGAAAAGTTTGCGGCGAGTGGGCGAGATGTTGAGTTACCGTTTGAACAATTGGGTTGTTTTTAACAAAGCGATTAGTTTCCATAGTTGTGATGTTGAATGTTGGATAATTGCTCTATTTAGTTTGATTTTTTGGGAGAATTCCTAAAGTTTGTTTGAGTTTAAGCCATTGGGTTCTGAGTTGCCAAAATTTACTACTTTCCATCGCTTGAATGTGATTTTTTGATTGTTCTAGCAGAAATTGACTGGATGAAAGTTCCAACTGACAGTCACCCAGTTTAGCTTCTAGTTGTGTTAATTTATCTCTCGCTTGGGCTAGGGTAAATTCGGTCAATTCGATTTGAGATTGTGTTTCTTGGAGTTGACTTTCACGCTGCTTTAACTGATTCTGCGTTTCTAAAAGATCATCTCGCCATCGAGTTCTAACCATCAGATTTTTAACTTCTTCTACTGCAATAATCCATTCGAGTCCAACGGTGTTAACCGCTTTAATAATCATAATATCTTGAGGTGAAATTTGACCCGCAGAAATCACACAAGACCAACCGGATTTTAAAAGTTCAGGTTGATGAAAATGTTCAACTAAATCAGGACGTTCTTTTGAGGGCTGACACTGTTGAATGACTTGATGATTAACAATAATCTGGATGCTTTCAACCGAATGATTAGAGTTCCAATCAATTGCCCAACCTTCGAGTTGAATTTCTCCAGTTGGGGTAATATTACACGCATCTAGATAACCTTCCGGATAATATTTAAAGTCTAAGGCGGTAAAGTCTCGATTTTGCTGAGGCGTCACCAAATATAAATCTTGATAGTTACTGAGTCCTTTAGGAATGCGAAAAATAGAAGCTTTATTTTGACTAACTTGCTGAATTAACTCTCGAATAAAAGCTTCTTTAACATAGGTTGTACCATAGTCATTCCGGTCAAGAAATTGACTTTCACTACTATCCGAAGAAAAAAGAATTCCCTCTGATGGCATCTCGATAGCCCCTGGTAAAATTGCCTCATCTAATACACTAAAAATGAGCAATCCTTCAGGATTTAATAAATCATAGAGTTGCTGCATCCAAGCTTTAAACGTTCGGGGCGGCATATGACTAAAAAATGACCCGGCATAGATGCAGTCAAATTTTCGTTGAACTTGATAATCTTCAGGTTTAGGGGTAGAAACAATACCATTCACCCCAAAATATTCAGTTTGAAACCTCACCGCATCTGCATAAATATCAGAAGCCCAAATCTTTTCGGCTGGCATTTCTTGAACTAAAAACCGCATAAACCGACCATATCCACAAGCAAAATCCAAAAAGGATGAAATCTGTTCAAAACTGCCAAAATATACGTTAATAATCTGTTGGATAGAATCAAATAATGTCCGACCTAAACTATAATAACTCACCAAAGCCCCATCACTATTTCGTTCTTCGAGTTCGTGAAAAGGATATAAAAACATCTCATCGGCGGCGGCAATTTGAGGCTGAAACGTTTGAGGAGATCGAGCCAAATGCTGAATTAAGGTTTCAACAATCGGATTATTTTCAACAAAACAATTGACTTCCATGTTCACTGTTTCCTGAAAAAAGGGGCGGGTTTATAAAGGTTATTTGTTAGAGACAGATATTTGTTCGGAACCCGCCCCAACATTAACCGAATTTTGGGTTAAGATTTTTTAAAGATATTGTTGTATTTCTTGCTCCTGTTCGATTTGACCCGAAGTGACGGTTAATTTTGGCTCAACGAGCAAATCTACAACTCCAGTACCGCAAGAACTCTCACAAGGTTGAACTCTAAACATGGCAACATCAATACATCGATCAAGATAAGTAAATTCACCCTCTACAATTCCTGAAACTCCAGCATTTAAAAAGTAAACATCCGGTGCGAGTAAACATTTAAACCTGAATTCTAACACGAGTTGAGTACCGGGGGAAATGTGTTTAATAAATTGGGATGAAGCGAGGAAAGAAGCCCCAGCGAGTTCAAACCCACTGATGGTTTTGACTAACATTCCAAAGCGGACGTGTGAAGCTGCTTTTTGAAATTCTACAGTGTAGGAATAGATGTAATCATTTCGAGCAATGATATGATTCACTCGTTCACCTTTAGGGGTGGCAATATGAGGATCAGTAATCGTTGCGCCACGAGAGGGATATTGAATTGGATGATCGGGTGCTAATTTCGGGTCATAATAGTCATAATAATCAGCTTGTTTGGATTCAGTTTGATGTTGATTCGCTTGGCTGCGATGATACTTTTTCCACTCAACCTTTTGAAAGACTTCCTGGGGCTTAAATGAAGCTTTGAGATGGCGAATTTCCTCTCGCAATCGTTCCGATTCTGTCGCATCAGCGTAGATCATTTTTTGATATTTTGATATAATCATTTTGGGGCTATGTTCTAACAGTATTTCACCCCGATCCATCAAAATTGCTGAGTCACAAAGTTGAGTAACCGATGAAGCCGCGTGAGAAACAAATAAAATCGTTCCGCCTCGATCTTGGATTTCATGGATACGACTAAAACATTTGCGTTGAAAGGCTTCATCCCCAACAGAAAGGGCTTCATCCACCACTAAAATATCGGGTTCAGAACTGGTTGCCACCGCAAACGCTAACCGCACATACATTCCGCTAGAATAGGTTTTAACGGGTTGATTGATAAAGTCTCCAATATCGGCAAACGCGACAATTTCTTCAAACTTTTGTTCGATTTCGTAGTGTTTTAATCCCAGGAGTTGACCATTAAAAAAGACATTTTGCCGTCCGGTAAATTCGGGGTTAAACCCACTACCCAGTTCTAACAAAGCCGACACTCGACCCTGAACTTCTACGTTGCCATTAGTAGGAGTGAGAGTGCCTACAATAATTTGCAACAGCGTACTTTTTCCTGAACCATTTCGGCCAACAATTCCTAGCGTTTGTCCTTTATAAACTTGTAGATTAATCTCTCGTAACGCCCAGAAATTCTCAGCGAGTTGCTGACGCGGCAAAAAAATCTCTTTAAGTCGGTCAACCGGATGTCGATACCGCTTAAAACACTTGGAAACGTGATTAACTGAAATTGCAATTTCGGACATTCGTCGTTTACTAGCTACCGAGATATCGTAATCCGTCAGTGAGGTGAGGTCGGAAGAAGACAGTCATTGCTACAAAACGTCAGCAAAAGCTGGACGCAGGCGTTTGTAGACCCACACGCCTCCATAAAATATAATGATAGAGACGATAGTTGCTGTAGCAAGTTCTCCCCCGTGTTGAATCTGACCCTTGAGTACAATATCACGGTAAGTCTCAGCGATCGCTGTAATCGGATTCAACCAAAACACCCAAACCTGCCACGCTTCTGGAATTTTAAAGGCAGGATAAACAATGGGAGTCGCATAAAACCAGAGATTGAGAATCACGCCTAAACTTTGAGGAATATCTCGCAAAAAGACCGTTAAACCTGCGGTTAAATATCCTAAACCTGCGGTGAGGAGAAGTTGCGGAATCCACACAAAAGGTAACAGCCAGAGACTAACAGCAGGTTCAGGAATAATAATCAAAACCAAGGTGATTAAAGCAACTAGCCCAAAGGTACTTTCAATAAACGCTGAACAAATTGGTACCAGAGGAAGCAGGCCCAATGGAAACACGACTTTTTTAACTAAGTTGGGCTGTCCCACAACACAAGTCGCGGCTTGCGTCAGTCCATTGGTAAAGGCTAACCAGGGTAACAATCCTGCAAACAACCACAACCCAAACGCCAGTTTATTGTCCGCCGGAACCCCTTGTATATTCAATTTAACTTGTAAGACAATTGAAAAAACATAGGTAAAAATCAGCAATTGCACAAGCTGATTAAGCAGTGGCCATAAATTCCCCAAAATAGAACCTTTATAGCGGGCTTCCAAATCTCGCCGTACTAGGGTAATCAGTAGGTTCAGTTTGATCGACCACTGACTCTCTAGCAATTGTCGGCGGAGGACAACGCTTTTCATAGATCTGACCAATTTCTGTTTCCTCGTCCACTACACACCACGACTAGATTATCCTCAAACCCGTTCCTTGAGCTTACACCCGGAATCAGCTAAAAGGGAAAACGACCAGCATTTTGGCTTAGTCTATAAGTGTGCCATATCAGGGCAACTTCTGGGTAATCGTCCACAAAAAAACACCCCACAAGGGGGTGCGTAGTTCTACAACAGAGGTTGATTTCGCAATCCTGCTATTATGCTGGGTTATAGAATCCTGTATCGTTGAGATTCAGTCCGACTTCATCGGCCAGACGGTTCAGCATAGACTGATCGCGTTGAATTTCTGAGCGTTCCCGCTTCAACATCAGAATTCGCGCTTTCTCAGAAATCGTTAGGGGACTGTCTGTACCGCTAACCGCCGAAACGGGATTATTGCTATATTTAACCCCCCGATAGGTGAGATTATAACTGGGTTGTAAAACCGGGGGTTTCTTCAAGTTGCAAAAACGCCAATCTTGTCCCCGATATTTTCCAGCTACTTCTCCAGTTGCAGTGGCAACTTGTGGAGGATTGTATTGATAATCGATACCACGATAGGTTAGTTTCATCTGATCGCCTCTCCTTTTTGATGCGATGGTTGACAAAGTGAGGCGCGTTCCTTCAGGAATGATGATTTCCCTACTTCCGTCTCTCTGATCTCGATGATTTTCCTGACTTTACTGAGATCAGCGTTCTCTAGATCCGAGAGATGAACGTTTTCTTTTTTCTTTCTGTATCTATTGTTACGGATTTTCAGAAAAATGTCAAGTGTCTATCACTTTTTTTAGGCAAGAGGCAGAAGGCAACAGGCAAAAGGCGATCTTGCAAAAGGCGAAGTCTTTAACTGCTAACTGGTCACTGGTCACTGATAACTGGTCACTGATAACTGTCCCCACTGGTCACTGATAACTTATAACTGGTCACTGTTGAGGGCGGGTTTATGTAGGTTCCTTCTGGGAAGACATACATTTTGACCTAACCCGCCCCTACATGATGGGTGACTGTCCCCACTGGTCACTGGTCACTGGTCACTGGTCACTGATGACTGTCCCCACTGGTCACTGGTCACTGGTCACTGGTCACTGATGACTGTCCCCACTGGTCACTGGTCACTGGTCACTGGTCACTGGTCACTGATGACTGTCCCCACTGGTCACTGGTCACTGGTCACTGGTCACTGATGACTGTCCCCACTGGTCACTGGTCACTGGTCACTGATAACTGTCCCCACTGGTCACTGATCACTGGTCACTGGTCACTGATAACTGTCCCCTAATCACTGTCTAATGGGCGCAACCATTACCATGATAGTCATCGCTATCATAGAACCCGTTTTTCGTTCCGAAGAACAAACAGGAAATGGTAAACAAAACAGTTAATCCTGCTAAAACTAACTTGACATCCATGACTAAACCTCCTGTAATCAATACAATTTTCAATGAGATTGTAGACGCGACTTGGCTATCTCGTCCATCTCCTACCATAGCGTTAGAATTATTGGGTTGTACTCTAGTACGACAACTTCCCAACGGTGAACAAATTCGCGGTATGATCGTCGAAACAGAAGCTTACATGGCAGGTGATCCAGCTTGTCACGCTTACAGCAAACCAACCCCTCGCAATGCTGTCATGTTCGGGCCTGCTGGGATGAGTTATGTTTATCTCATCTATGGAATGTACCATTGTTTTAATGTGGTAACAGATGTTGAGGGGGTGGCGAGTGCGGTGTTAATTCGGGCTTTAGAATTGTCTGTGTTTCCTGACTCCCTTCCACAAAATTTAAGCTTAGGTTCAAAAAGCGATCGCCATATTAAGAAACCCTTAAAAAAAGATCAACTTGCTCGTCTCGCTGCGGGGCCGGGAAAACTTTGTCGGGTATTACAAATTGATCGCACTTTGACGGATTTACCCCTACATTTTAATCAGCCTTTATGGTTAGAACATCGAACTCCTACTTTTCAACAAGCAGTGAACTCGGGGAAAATAGAGTTTGTACAAACGACTCGGATTGGTATTACCAAAGGCACGGATTTACCTTGGCGATGGTATATTGCAGATTGTCCTGCTGTCTCTAGATTGTCGTTTTGACATCCTCTCCGCCCTCAAGGACGGAGATTCCAAACATCACTGTCTGGGTTTCCTCTTTCGACGAGTTGACTTACTCAATTGGGTTTCCCCGTTCAAGCAGAGATCAGTCTCTCGGGAGGCGTTGATTTCCGTCTGCCCGACGGTATTTTAAAAACAGATATTAAGCGGAAAAACGGATTAAGCTACGTGTGAGAAGCCTAGATTTATGCGTTTTACAGTCAAGTTAATCCGTTAATCTATTTCTTATCCGTTTCTTGATTTGATAACTGTTTAAGTGCAGATTTCAGAATGTTTTTTGCCGCATTTTCATCGCGGTCACTCTTATACCCGCAGTGAGGGCATTTGTGAGTCCGGGTGCTGAGAGTTTTGACAACCTTTTCACCGCAATTTGAGCAGTTTTGAGAAGTATATGCGGGTTCAACAGCAATCACCGGAACCCCATAAATTCTCCCAAAATATTCTAACCATTCTCTAAATCTGTACCAAGCAGCATCATTAATTGACTTGGCTAGATGATGGTTTTTAACCATGTTCCGTATCCGTAGGTTTTCAATCGCTACCAAGTCGTTAGACTGTATGACGTGTTGGGCCTGTTTACAGACCCAATCGTTACGTCTGCGTGAAACCAATAGATGCGACGGCGCTCTATGTGCGGACGCAGGTTCCGCACCCGCACCTCCCCTCCCTAACCGATTTCTGGCTTTTTTACAGTTTTGACTTCCCTTTTTTTTTCGAGATAATCGACGTTGCAGCTTTTTAATTCGTCGCTCGTCTTTTCTGAAAAAGCGAGGGTTTTCTATTTGATTACCAAAAGAATCGGTGTAGAAATAGTTAAGTCCAACATCTAGCCCGGTTTGTTTTCCTGTGAGTTCTTTATTTTCCTCTCGTTCATGGTCGATTAAAAATTGAGCATAATACCCATCGTATCTTCTAATCACTCTAACCCGTTTAATTTGTTGGAGTTGATAGAAGTGTAAATCTCGGCTACCCCATCCCCCCTTTTGGTTCCCCCCTTAGAAAGAGGGGATAGGGGGGATGCTTGAAACTTATCAGAAAACGTTAAATAGCGTCTATCCTCTGAAAGTTGACCGCCCGTGCTTTTATACTCAACAGAAGCTCGAACCTGATATTTTTTAAATTTGGGAAATCCTTTCTTCCCCGGTATTTTTTGCCGACAATTTTGATAAAATCGCTCAATTTAAAACAGATAGGATAAGGATTTAACGGATTAAGCTATCTGTGAGATGCCAAGATCTATGGGTTTTACAGTTAAGTTAATCCGTTCTTCCGCTTCTCTATCCGTTTTTAAATTGATGCCCATGCTCTCTCCGCGTGCGCTTGTCGAGCCATAGAATTGAGTTTGTTCACCCAGGGAAAACTAGGATTGTCTGACAGCAGTTTGCAGTAGGCATAAGCGTCGTTACGACTTTTGATTTGACCGTCTATCCATGCTTTAATGATGCTATTACGGACGAATCGACCTGTACGGATAGCTTCGTCTAGCCTTCTGTACTGGGCAACAGTTCCTTGTAGCTTCATTTCGTAGACAATCATGTTTATCATTGTCGAGCCACGATAAACTATTGTAGCATAAAACAATCCGTCGTGAACGACCTTGCTCTAAACCTACTTTTTATTGGTAATTTTGCTGAATTGAGTTCACCATAACAGCTTAAAAATTGAACGGAAATCTCCCCCTTTGAAAAAACTTAATATCATTTTTCTAACTTTTACGGTAAAATAAGACATTATGGTAAAGTTGAGGCAAACTCTGGCTGTCAGACCCCCTACAATCAAAAGTCGGGCTGCTGAGTGAGCAGAACATCTGGAATTTAGCATTTTACCCCTTGACTCTCAATGGTGAGTAAATCCCCGATTCTCAAAGCAATTCTCATCCTATTTGGGTTGTGGCTATTCGCTGATTTAGTCAGTCATATCCTAGCGGAAGGGTTTTGGTTTGAGGAATTGAACTATTTATCAGTCTATTGGTTGCGCTTAACAACCCAAGCAATGCTTTGGTTCTTCGGCTTGACTGTAACCGCAGGTTTTCTCCTGGGAAATCAATTCATTGCCAACCGCTACAAATATCCTCCTTCCCCCACCCTAAAGCCTGATAAAATCCCCTTTTTCTCCCTAGAAAAACCGCCCTCTATTCCCGCATTAGAGTTTGGTTGGCTTCTCGGATTTGTGATCAGTTTATGCCTGTTGTTGGCTTTAGTTGTCTTACATTATGGACAAGTATTCAGTCAATATTGGCAACCCGATTTTACTCAACCCCTAGTCGCTCCTCAACTCCCTAATCGCTTTGATGTAGAACCTTTATTAAAGCTTACTCAACAGTTATTTTCTCAGTGGTGGTTATTTGGACTCTTCGCGGGTCTTGTAATATTATTAGTCGTTGAACTTGATTTTACCCTGATCGCGATCGCTATATTTCTGAGTTTAGGATTTGGTTTGGTTTTATCCAGCCATTGGCCGAATATTCTGCAATATTTTCATCCAACCTCTTTTAATAAAGCTGATGATCTTTTTGGACAAGAAATTAGCTTTTATATCTTCACCTTACCTGCTGCACACCTCCTAGAATTCTGGCTCGTTGGGTTGTGTTTGTGTGGATTAGTCTCTTGTAGTTTAATTTATCTTCACTCCGGAAATAGCCTCAGCCAAGGGCGTTTTCCCGGTTTTTCCCAACCCCAACAGCGACACTTACACGCCCTGGGTGGAATGTTCATGCTGAGTGTTGCCTTCAAGCATTGGCTATCTCGATATGAACTCCTTTATTCTAGACGAGGTGTCATTTTTGGTGCAGGCTATACCGATATTAATGTACAAGCTCCGGCTGACTTAATGTTATGTATTATCGCCGTGATCATTGCAATTTTTCTATTATGGCAAGCCTTTTTCTCCGTCAAAGCCATTGAACCTTATATTGAAGTGGGTTTAAAGCTATTTAGTTTAAAGCTATTGAAGCGGCGTATTCGCCGACGCAAATTTTTTCCGAAGACTCAGACCCGATTATTTGCCGATAGCTATTCACTCCGAGCAATTTTAGGATGGTATTTAACCATTGCTTTTATTGCAGGTTGGTTATTACCCCAAACCGTACAACGCTTCATCGTACAACCCAACGAACTAGCACGAGAAGCCCCCTATATTGAACGGAGTATCAGCTACACCCGACAAGCTTTTAACCTCGATGTCATTAACTCAAAAATCTTTCCCCTCGAAGGTGAACTTACTTACAATGACATTCAAAAAAATGATCTCACCATCAAAAATATTCGTCTTTGGGATCAACGTCCCCTTCTACAAACCAACCGCCAGTTACAGCAAATTCGCTTATACTACGAATTTCCAGATGCCAATATTGACCGCTACACCTTACTCAAAGCCCAAGCCGAACAAACCCCAATCGGTCGCACAGAAAAACAACAAGTTTTAATTTCAGCACGGGAGTTAAACTACGATGCCGTACCCGATGAAGCTCAAACTTGGGTGAACAAACATTTAGTTTACACTCATGGTTATGGTTTCACGTTATCTCCTGTCAATACCGTTGGCGAGGGAGGACTTCCAAATTATTTTGTTAGAGATATTGGTGCCGATCCAAAACTTGATCCGCAGAGTACCCTAGCTGTAGATCCACGAATTCAATATAGTATCCCTATCGGAAAACCACGTATTTATTATGGTGAACTCACCGAAACCGATGTGATGACTTCTACCCTAGTTGAGGAGTTAGATTATCCCGTCGGAAATGAGAATATTTATAATACTTACGACGGTCAGGGTGGGATTACAATTGGTCAGGGATGGCGACGGTTACTGTTTGCTAAACATTTGAAAAACTGGCAAATGCTGTTTACCCGAAATTTTTTACCGGATACAAAGTTACTCTTTCGTCGCAACATCAAAGAACGAGTAAAAATGCTAGCACCTTTTTTGCGCTACGATAGCGATCCCTATTTAGTGGTTGCGGATGCCAATTTTAACGAGTCTCAACCTCAAGAAGAATTAACCCCCCCTAACTATTTGTATTGGATTATTGATGCTTATACAACAAGCGATCGCTATCCCTATTCTGACCCTGGAAACGGTGAATTTAACTATATTCGCAACTCCGTTAAAGTCGTCGTTGATGCTTACAATGGTAAGGTTCGCTTTTACTATTTAGATAACCCAGAAGATCCGATTTTAACCACTTGGCGAAAAATATTCCCTGATTTGTTTAAGCCCATTCAACAAATGCCGGGAAGCCTCTATGCACATATTCGCTATCCCTTTGATTTATTCAAAGTTCAATCCGAACAATTATTGACGTATCATATGGATGATGTGCGAGTCTTTTATAATCGAGAAGACCAATGGCGAATTCCCAAAGAAATTTATGCGAATGAAGCGCAATCGGTAGAACCGTACTATCTAATTATGCGGCTTCCTGAAGAAAGCAGTGAAGAATTTATTCTGCTACAACCGTTTACACCTGCCAGTCGAATTAACTTAGTCGCTTGGATGGCAGCTCGCTCCGATATTCAACAATATGGTAAACTATTATTATATCGTTTTCCCAAGCAAGAATTAATTTTCGGCCCCGAACAAGTGGAAGCCTTGATTAATCAAACGCCCGAAATTTCTGAACAAATTTCCCTTTGGAGTCGCCAAGGTTCACGAGTCGTACAGGGAAATTTATTAGTCATTCCGATTGAAAGATCATTGCTTTATGTCGAACCGCTCTATTTAGAAGCGACTGAAAACAGCCTCCCGACACTCGCCCGCGTGATTGTTTTTTATAACAATAGAATTGTCATGAGGCCTAGTTTACAACAAGCCTTAGAAGATATTTTTAAGGCGGAACCCGCATCGATTCCAATTAACGTTCCACCTCCCACAGATGTGGATATTCTTGAAAATTAATCTCAACTGTTTTTAAGTGGGATTCACGAATTCTAGATAGCTCTGACTCAGGTCTTTGACAGCAAGTTCATAGAGTTGTTTTCCATGTTCAGGAGTAGCTAATGCTGGGTTTGATCCCATCCGACCATCGGGATAATGACGGCGAAAATCAGCCGCCCCGTAAATTGGATAACCTTTAGCCACTTCTTCCGATAAGGTCGCCTGTTTGATGGCTTCAGGATAAAGATATTGCGTCACAGCCACTTCACTGGGGGTTGCGTGAGACCCTTCTTGATCGCCGTAAAGTTCCTTGGCGAGTTTGTAAACCGATCTACACATGAACCAATTTCCCACCTGACATTGTACAAGATTCGCGTTGGGGAGTTGCAGGTCCCCAAGATGGGCGTAAGTCTCAGCAAAAGCGGCTTTCAAGGTGGCAATATTTCCCCCGTGACCGTTGATGAAGAAAAATTTGTTAAAACCATGTCTCGCCAAAGATGTGATATAATCAGTGATTACGTTAATTAACGTGCTAGGTCGGAAGCTAATAGTCCCAGGAAAAGCCATGTGGTGAAGTGCCATTCCCACATTGAGAGTCGGGCTAACGATAGCATGGGTTGCTTCTCCGGTTCCTCGTGCGATCGCTTCAGCACAAATCGCATCGGTGCCAATCAGTCCAGTCGGCCCATGTTGCTCAGTCGAACCAATGGGGAGAATAATCCCAGTTGAGTGGGATAAATAGGTTTCGACCTCGGGCCAGGTACTTAAATGGAGTAACATTATATGAAGTTAAAGAGGTTAAACAGTGGGCTGTCAATTCAAGTGTTAAGTTCGGTTTACACCAGATGGGCGCAACAGTCAAGTCGGCTGGATTGAACCCCAAGCCCAGCTCAGAACGGTTTAACCCTTGATAATAACTTAACCTAATCATTACCAACAGTTTACCTAACCTTAACCTTCCACCCATACAATCAAAGCTATATCCCCTTTATTAATCCGACCGAGCCTATTTGGAGTAGATAATGTTTAGAAAGCTCGCATCGCACTTAGTAGATGAGCGAGTAAAAGGCTTATGGCTCACTTTTGTGAGTGGGGATTTTCAACCTGTTTTACCCCTGTTCTCTCAATGTGGGCCGATTGATCAATGGCAGCATATCTACGTTGGATGGATTGTCAAGAATTAACTTTCCTTAAAAGTCACTCAGCCTAAAAGTTAAGTCTGATTAAAATGACAATTCCACACCATCCAACCAGTAGGAACTGATATTTATGTTTTCCCCCGACTTAGGCAAGAGTTCTCATCGTTCTGACCTAAGATATACAGGTCAAATCTTGTTACTTGAACATGAAGAACCCTGGCGGGATATCCTGTCTTTAGCCCTCAAAGAACACGGCTATACTGTTGTGATTGCTTTAGACGGACGCGAAGCTCTCCCAGCCGTTCATAGTCCCTCATCTAAGATGAGTGAATTTCCATTCAACCTTTTGATTCTAGATGCTGTCAATGGTCTTGATCTGTGCCGAATGTTACGGCATCAAGGCAACCCCGTCCCCATTTTAATCATTGGAACAAAAGAAACAGCAAATAACTGTGCTTTTTACCTGGAAGCGGGAGCAGATGACTATCTAAGCAAACCATTTGGAATGAGAGAATTTATCGCCAGATGTCGCGCTCTCATGCGTCGTCAACGCTTGTGTCAGCTTCCGGGACCAGTAATGTTGCAATACAAAGATATTATCCTCTATCAAGAAGAATGCCGGGTTGTGGCTCGGGGTGAAGAAGTGAAGCTTTCCCCCAAACAATTCCGCTTGTTAGAACTATTTATGAGTTATCCCCGGCGAGTTTGGTCTCGTGAACAGTTACTCGATTTGATTTGGGGACCTGATTTTATTGGAGATAGCAAAACCGTTGATGTTCATATTCGCTGGTTGCGAGAAAAACTAGAAATTGACCCCAGTAACCCCGAATATATTGTAACCGTGCGCGGCTTTGGATATCGGTTTGGATAGGCTAGAACCTTGAGTGGCAAAAACCCATTGATCATCGTTAAAATAATCAATGGTTAGATTGCCAGCTTCTACCTTCCTCTAATATTTTATGAGACTAAAACGACGAGAATTTTTGCTATTCCTCGGTGCTAGCTTAACGACAGCTAGCTTGAGTTCTTGTGAAGATAAAAATCTTCCCCTTGACCCCAAATCTTCCCTCAAACCCCCTAAAACTCCCTTGAGTTTTAAACCCGTAAAAGGGCCGATGCCGTTAGCAACAGATTACGCAGAAACTCAAGTTGGAGAATGGGTTCCTATTAGCACAGTTTCAGCTTCAGAACAACAAATTAAAGCCTATAAAACCTATGAAATTGTTGATGATCTCGTTCTTCCAGAAGGGTTTACATATGACCTAATTGCGGCTTGGGGTGATCCAGTCGGTGATTCTCGGTTTGGCTACAATAATGATTATTTATCCTTCATCGAAACGAGTGAAAATGAAGGATATTTAACCGTCAATTTTGAGTATATTAGTTCAGAAACTTGGGTGCAAACCTACGAAAAAGTCATCGGCAAAACCTTACCGATTAAAAGCATTGAAGCGGCTCTAAAAGCCGAGAAAAAACCCAAAATAAATGCCTTTGCATTGCCCGCCAATAACCCCGTGCGCCAAGCCATTCGAGAACTATCCGAACAAGGGTTAATCGACATGGGAATCGGTGTTATTTCCATTCGTCGGAACTCAGAAGGCAAATGGGAACGCACCTACTCAGCCGAAGATCGACGGATTACCGGAATTTCGGGTTGGAAAGATCGCCGTTACCTAAAGTCAACGGGGCCAGCCGCGGCCGTATTTCGCAAAAAAGGTAAAGGTTATAATGACCGCTTAGGCGATCGCATTATTGGCAGCTTTGGCAATTGTGCAGGGGGAACCACCCCTTGGGGAACAGTGTTTAGTGCCGAAGAAAACTTTCAAACCCATGTTCCTGAACCCGTCTACCCCGATGGAACTTCTGTTGATCCGAGTAAGAACCCCTTTTCAGGAAGTTTAGATGGGTTGGGTAATGTGTTCGGATTAGCGGGAAATAAATATGGTTGGATGGTGGAAGTTGATCCAGCAAATCGTAATGATTATGGGACGAAGCATACCTGGTTAGGTCGTTATCGTCACGAAGCCGTAGGAATTCGGGTAGAAGCGGGTAAACCCTTGGCATTTTATTCGGGCTGCGATCGCCGAGGCGGACACGTTTATAAGTACGTGAGTCAAGATCGCGTTAAAGACCCCAAAGATCAAGCCAATTCTCGCTTACTCGAACAAGGAATGCTCTATGCAGCGAAATTTAATGAAGATGGGACAGGTCGTTGGATTGCTTTAAAAGCGAATACACCCGTTAATCCCGATTTACCCAGTGTTCATGTCGGGGGAAAGATCAGTTTACCCAAACGACCCGAAGGCGGCGCTGTCGTGGCGGTAAAAGATTCCGAAGCGATCGCATTCAAACAGCAGTATAAAACCTTAGCCGATTTATATGAAGGGGAAAATCCCGAAGAAGTTCAGGGTGCCATCTTAATCGATGCTCATTTAGCCGCCAGTGCAGTGGGAGCCACTTGTACAGCCCGTCCCGAAGATACAGACATTGCGCCGGATGGTTCCTTATTTATTGCCTTTACCTCGGGTTCTGGGGATGACAAAACTGGAGGCCCAGACCAACGGGTGTTTAAAAGTCCAACTGGGGAAACCGCCTATGAGTATGGTTGGGTGCGATTCGTTTGGTATAAACCAACACATCTAATGTGTTAGGGGGACTACCAGCAAGGATGTTAATCCTTGACAACTAAGTGTTTATGCAGGTGTAAGTAACATCAATAGGATTGTTACCCAGTCCTGCCCCACAGGTGCAGTGGTGACAGCATCATCCCTTCGGTAGCGACTAGCCATCAATCCGAAAAGCGGGATGAAAAGGAGGTAAAAAGAAACGGATAGGGAAGGCCGAAGTTCGGATTAAGTTATCAGTAGGACAGCATAAATCTCTGATACTCACAGTTAAGTTAATCCGTTAAATCCTTATCCCATCTGTTTTCAAAACTGGTAGCCTAAACCGGAATCCCTTTGAGCAAAGTACCCATGAGTAACGTGCATTGAAGATGTGTTTAAAACGTCGATAACTCGAACCAGCTAAATAAGGCTGATAAGCTGGAACCAAAAGGTAAAGGATAAAGAAACGGATAGAAAAGGCCGAAGTTCGGATTAAGTTATCGGTAGGACAGCATAAATCTCTGATACCCACAGTTAAGTTAATCCGTTAAATCCTTATCCCATCTGTTTTCAATAGGGAGTTGGCAATCCAACCGCGACCAACAAGCACTTCCCATAAACCCGGCGTATAGCATCACTCTAAAGGTACATAAACATAAACACTTGGAACGAAGTAACCTCTAGTAAGCTCTTGAAACGGTCGATTTTTCAAGTAGGTGCTAACCGGATGCTGCTAGTAGGAAAGATGATGTAAAAAGCAAATGCTAGAAGTAATTTTCTAGATAAGCTGACGTACATCCGATGAATTGGAAGATAGAGACTTAAGTAGGAGTACAAATGTCTAAAACCAGTTCAATTAATGACACTAGGGTGGAATGGAATGCGATTAACTGGCGCAAGCTAGAAAAGCGTGTTTATAAGCTCCAAAAACGTATCTATCAAGCCTCTAATCGTGGTGATGTAAAAGCAGTTCGCCGACTCCAAAAAACGCTGATGAGGTCTTGGTCTGCAAGATGTTTAGCGGTGCGTAGAGTTACCCAGGATAACCAGGGGGCAAAAACTGCTGGTGTGGATGGCGTTAAATCGCTGACCCCAAAGCAAAGAATAGCCCTGACTGGAAAACTCAAACTGGGTTCAAAGGTCAGCCCGACCCGGAGAGTTTGGATAGACAAAACCGGGGATGTTGAGAAGCGACCTTTGGGAATACCTACCATGTATGACCGCGCATTGCAATCGCTTGTCAAAATGGCTTTAGAGCCAGAATGGGAAGCGAAATTTGAGCCTAACTCATACGGGTTCAGACCAGGCCGATCATGTCAAGATGCAATCGTAGCAATACATACAGCAATTAACAGAAAGCCCAAATATGTGCTAGATGCTGATATTGCAAAATGCTTCGACTGTATTGACCACAAACGACTCTTATCAAAATTAAATACTTATCCAACCCTACGAAGACAGGTTCGAGCCTGGTTAAAATCGGGTGTCATGGATGGGATAGAGTTGTTCCCTACATCTGAGGGTACGCCACAGGGCGGGGTCATTTCTCCGTTACTGGCTAACATTGCCCTTCACGGTATGGAATATCGGATAAAAGAGTTTGCCAAAACCCTTGACATAAAAAATGATAAGGGCTATCAAAAAAGTTGGCAAATGAGGGTGCAATCATTGACCCTCATCCGGTACGCTGATGACTTCGTGATTCTCCACGAAGACATAAATGCCGTCCAAAGATGTAAAGAGATAATCTCTGAGTGGTTAAAAGACATGGGTTTGGAACTAAAGCCAAGTAAAACGAGGTTAGCCCACACGCTAAACAATTACGGGCAAGAAGAACCGGGGTTTAATTTTCTCGGTTTCAACATCCGACAGTTTAACGTAGGAAAATATCACTCGAAGCAAGGCTTTAAGACCATCGTCACCCCAAGCAAGAAAAGCATAAAGGTACATTACGACCAAATCGCAAAAGTAATAGACTCTCACAAATCGGTCAGTCAGGATGCACTAATAAGACATCTAAACCCAATTATCCGAGGATGGAGTAATTATTATGCGTCACAAGTAAGTAAAGAAGCTTACTCACAATTAGATCACCTCATGTACCAAAAGCTAGAATCTTGGGCAAATCGTCGTCACTCCAACAAAGGGAAAAAATGGGTAGCCAATAAATATTGGCACAGAGTAGGTAACGCCAATTGGGTCTTTTGTTCCATAAAAGATGGAGAAATCACGGCTCAATTACTTAAACATAACGCGACACCAATCGTTCGTCATGTAAAAGTAAAAGACGTTGCATCCCCTTATGACGGTAACTTGATATATTGGAGTTCAAGAATGGGTAAAAACCCAGAAATGCCAACCAAAGTTGCAAAGCTTTTGAAGGCACAAAAAAGGGTATGCGCTCACTGCAATTTACACTTCCGAGAGGATGATGTGATGGAAGTAGACCATATCATTCCTAAGTCGAAAGGCGGAAAGGATGAGTATAAAAATCTGCAACTATTACACAGACATTGCCACGATGAAAAGACCCGTTTCGACGGTAGTTTAAGAGGTACTCGTGACAAGAGCCAAGTCATTGAGGAGCCGGATGAGGTGAAAGTCTCACGTCCGGTTCTGAAGACGAGTCAGAGGGGTGACTCTCTGGCTTAGTTTAATATTATGCGCTTGAGTGAACAAGGAAATCAACCTGATGCGATGACCTTTAGTTGGCAGATGTTTGCTACAGGGGGGGAAGTCGCCGATGGAGGTTCCGGTTTTGCCAACCCCGATAACCTCCTATTTGATGGGAAGGGAAATGTCTGGATGGTCACAGATATGTCTACCAGTAAACAGAATCAACCCGTACCCTCCAGTCGAGTTGATGAAAAAGGTCAACCTCTGAGTCAAACAGATTTATTAGGGGTGTATGGCAATAATTCGGTTTGGTTTTTACCCACCTCGGGGGAGAATGCGGGAAATGCCTATCTATTTGCGATTGGGCCGATGGAATGTGAGATGACCGGGCCATGTTTGAGTCCGGATCAACAGACCTTGTTTATGTCAGCCCAACACCCAGGAGAAGCCAACGGGATTCGTCAAAACATGGCTTCACAAGAGCGTCAGTTTGCCATGCGAACCACAGACGCTCAGGAGTTTATGCAAACTCGGCTCGTTCCAATTGGTTCAAACTGGCCGAGTAAAACAGCAAACAGTCCACCTTTACCTGGGGTTGTCGCAATTCGTCGCCTCAATTCCAAACAAATTGTGTAGGATGAATGGGGGAACTCAGACGATCATTGAACCAATGGGATTAAACACACAGAAGTAACTGCCACTGTTAGACCCGCTTGACTGTCAGAAAACTCCTGTTAAGATTGTGGTACTATTGGTTCAACTGAGCTGGGGACTCCCTTGCTTTTGGTATTTTAAGTCGGTGTGAGATTTGAGATGATGAACAAAATTCTATGGAACACTCTTAAGCAGAGTCCAGGTATTCTGGGTGCTGCTCTTGTCTTAACTAATGCCGCCCTAGCCACCGAAACCTCATCTATGAGGCTCGGTTCACCCTCTGACTTAGGGAATGAAGCGATTCATTCAGTGGAGTGGCAGCAAACAGAGCATTCAGAATTATCGACTCAGGAACTCAGCGTTTCTGGTATTCAATCCTTAGACTATCACGCAAACGCATCTGAAAATCTTGAGGTTGCCACGGCAACAGAAAGCGATCAGGGTGAGGCTCCAGCTCAGACCGCAACTTCAGAAGCGCTTTCCACCCCGGAAACGGCTGAGTTGGAACTGGCTCAAGTTGAAACCGCAGACCCAGCAGCGAGTTCTCAAGTGGGGATCTCAGAGATCGAACAGATGGAACTCTACAGCCAAGAAACAGATGTCATGGATCAGGTGACATCGGTTTCCCAGCTTTCAGACGTACAACCAACAGACTGGGCGTTCCAAGCCCTGCAATCTTTAGTTGAGCGTTACGGTTGTATTGCGGGTTATCCCGATGGAACCTATAAAGGAAACCGGGCGATGACTCGTTACGAGTTTGCGGCTGGTTTAAACGCTTGTTTAGAACGGGTTAACGAGTTAATTGCGGCCTCTACTGCGAATTTGGTCACTCGAGAAGATTTAGCCGTTTTGCAACGCTTACAAGAAGAATTTGCGGCGGAATTGGCAGCTTTACGCGGTCGGGTGTTAGCTTTAGAAGCACGCACGGCTGAATTGGAAGCCAATCAGTTCTCCACAACGACCAAGTTGAGAGGGGAAGTGATCTTCTTCATTGGTGATACCTTCGGCGATCGCTCTGAATATACCGTTGCAGGTGGCCCGAACGTTGATGAAGAAGAAGACCCGACTCAAAGCTATTTCGGTTATCGGGCGCGTTTAAACTTTGATACCAGCTTCACTGGGGAAGATTTACTGCGAACTCGTTTGGAAGCCAAAGACGTTCCTAACTTGAGCCGCGAAAACTTAACCAATACCCTGATGAGCCGTTTGGGTACAGATGGGGGAGATGGGGACTTTATCCTCGATGACCTCTACTATCGCTTCCCGATTATGAACGGTAAAGGTCAAGTTTACTTCGGTGCGAAGAGTTTGGACTTAGACGACGTTCAAGATCCTCTTAGCCCCTTCCAGAGTACAGGTGCAGGTGCGGCTTCCCGCTTTGGACGCTATAACCCCACGACCTTCCGGGGAAATCAAGGTACAGGTGCGGCCCTCAAGTATCAGCTTAATGAAAGAATGCGGCTGAACTTGGGTTATCTCGCCAATGATGGGGATTCACCAGATCCGTCTGAAGGTCGAGGTTTATTTAATGGCGGTCACTCGGCTTTCCTGCAATTCGTCTACGAACCCTTGGATAATTTAGCGATCGCTATCGATTACAACCGCCGCTATTTCCGCGAAGATGACGTAAACGTTAGTGGGGGAACCGGAAGTTTCCTCGCCAACCGTCCGTTTGGAGATACCGCCACAACAACCGACAACTTAGGCTTCCAGACCAACTGGAGAATCGCAGATAAGTTTGAGTTAGGCGGTTGGTTGGGTGTAGCTTGGGCTGATGACAAGGCGAGTAGCGGCGACAGTGATGACCTTGATGCGACTATCCTGAACTTCGCCATCACCCTAGCCTTTCCTGACTTATTCCGAGAAGGCAGTTTAGGCGGTATCATCGTGGGTATGCAGCCTAAAGTGGTTTATCACACCCTTGAGCGTTTGGAAGAAGATAAAACAGGAATTCACATCGAAGCGTTTTATCGCTATCAGGTCAATGACTACGTTGCTCTGATTCCTGGTGTTTACATTGTCACAGACCCCGAACATACGGATGAGAACGACACGATGGTCGTGACAACATTCCGGACTCAATTCCGATTCTAAATAGAGAATGCCTAGCCTCACTCAAACCCGTTTAGCGTTGGGGTGAGGCTTAATTATAAAAGTTTAAAAAGAGGGGAAATAGGAGAATTATTCGCCTAACTTCCCCTCTTTTTTTATCAAAAATTAAGACAAATAGTCAGACTTTCAAAAGCAGGTGGAGTTCCATTTAGTTGTTAACTGGAACTTGCCAAATCTTAATCGTTTTATCTTCACTGCCACTCACTAAAACTTCACCATTAGGACTTAAAGCCAAAGCATTAACCGTTTGTGCATGACCCCAGAGCGTCGCAATCGGTTTTCCCGTTTTTAGATCCCAAATCATAATCCGATCGCTACCACTCATTAAAGTCTGACCATCTGGACTAATCACCATCGATTTCACTGCACCCCCATCACCGGAAAACAACCGTTCTTGATCACCCGTATTCGGATTCCACAAGCGGGTTGTACCATCATCACTGACACTCCCTAAACTTTGACCATCGGTCGTATAAGCAATCGTATTGATTGCCCCTGCATGACCAGAAATCGTTAATTTTCGAGTCCCTTGAGTCAAAGTCCACAGTTTAATCGTTCTGTCCGTGCCTCCACTGGCTAAGGTTTGACCATCTGGACTGAAGGCAATCGTATTGACCGGGCCATCATGAGCTGAGATCGTTAATATCCGTACCCCTGTGTTGAGATCCCACAACCGAATGGTCTGATCATCACTTCCACTGGCCAGAGTACGACCATCTGGGCTAAATTCGAGGGCATTGACGCTTGCTGTATGACCTTCAATCGTCCGCAGGCGAATTCCTTGTTTAAGATCCCACATCCGAATGGTTTTGTCGTTACTTCCACTCGCTAAAGTTTCACCATCAGGACTAATTGCCAGAGTTTTAACCCAACTTGAATGGGCGGCAATTGTATGCCGCAATTCCCCCGTTTTTAAATTCCAAATCGTTATATTTCCAAAACTTCCCGCCACGAGTGTTTGACCGTCCGGACTAATCACCACAGTATAAACTTGACCGACAGCACTTTTGTATCCCTGTAGCCACAAACTGCTCGGTATACTTTTAAGAATCAAAATCGGATTAGCCGGAATGAATCCGTAGCGTAAATAACCGTCAATTTGAGTGTAAAACAGTCCTCCAATTAACAAAACAGTTCCCATCATCCAGAGGAACTTAAACGGAAAATTAAATTGAAAAGGACGGGATAAAGGAACCGATATTTTTGGTGTTCTCTGTTTTTTCTTAGGAACTGGCGGAGGTGGCGGCTCAGGTTTCGGTTTCGGGGGTTCAGGTTTCGATTCTGTTTGTTGAGTCAGATCGATTTCTTTGAGACACTGCAAAATGACTTTAGGAGTTTGAGGCCGATTTCCGGGAAAGGGAGCCATCAAATAATCCAAAACATCTGCTAATTGTTGAGAAATATTCGGGGCCCCTTTTCGCCAGAGTAATTTTCCAGTTCTAGGGTTTTCTGGATAGGCTGTTGGCGGTTTACCTGTTAAAAGATAAATAAATGTTCGTCCTAAAGCAAAAAAATCAGACTGAGGAACGGCTTTCCCGTTGGTTTGTTCAGGTGGAGTATAGCCAGGAGAAACAATACCTGTAACGTTTTGTCCTCCCTCCACCTTGGCAATAAAAGTATCTGTAACTTCCCGAGCTGTACCAAAGTCAATTAATACTAATTGCCCATCAGGTTTTCGCATAATATTCTGCGGTTTAATATCCCGATGAAAATAGTTTAAGCTATGAACTTTATCTAAAATTTCTGCAAGCTGTTTTAACCAATCAATCGCTTGTTCTTGAGAAATCGGCTCTTTCTTGCGACCTTTCATCCAGTCTTGCAAATTAGAGCCTTCTATTTTTTCCATCACCAGACAGTGAATCGGTTCTTTGCCTCCTTTCGGCATAAAGGTAAAATAACCATCCTTTTCAACCTTTGGAATACCGGGATGTCTAAGCTGACTCAAAACTTTGGCTTCTTGCTTAAATAAAGACACAGCCTTTGGATGCTCTTTGAGCAAGACTTTCAAAACTTTCTCACTACCCGTTTGGTCATCGGTAATTTCAAAGGTTTTACCAAATCCACCACCACCTAGCTGTCTGCTAACACGATACCGACCTTGGAGTAACAAATCTGAACCGCACTGACAACAAACACGTCGATTAGCATTCGACGGATCAGTCGGACTTGGACAGTTGGGATTAAGGCAATAACTCACAGAAACCAGAACCCGGATCTAGGTTGCCAGATTAACTCCACTATAACTTAGCGGACTACCATCTGTCTGAGAAATTCCTGCCTGTAAGAAGTCTCAGCTTCAGAAGGTCAAAAGAGGGGGTCAAAAGTCAAAAAACGGGGGTATAGCCACAAGCAATAGGCTTATCGTGAGGGATAGTGGTGGTTTTGAGAAGACCTGTAGTTTTTTGTCACTTTCCCTCATTTTATGTCCTACCGATTGAGTCAAGACATTGGGGTTTTTTAGCGATGTTTGTTATACAATCACCGGATGAAAGTAAAAAGCCAGTCCTAGAACCGTGTAAGCAGCCAGGAGCAGAGCGCCCTCTAACCAGTCACAACGACCATCTGAACTGACTGAGTTAGCAATTAAGACCGCAACAACTACCGCTACCAGTTCAAAGGGGTTAAAGTTGAGATCCATCGGTTGACCGATTAAATACCCAACCAGCACTAAAACAGGTGCCACAAATAAGGCAATTTGCAAACTCGATCCCACCGCTACAGAAACGGATAAATCCATTTTGTTTTTCATCGCCACCGTCACGGCGGTTGTGTGTTCAGCAGCATTCCCAATGATCGGAACCAAAATCACTCCCGTAAACAAAGACGTTAGTCCCAGGCTTGCTGTTGCTTCTTCGAGACTATCAACTAACAGTTCTGACTCCAGGGCAACTGCTAGGGTTGCGACTAATAGAATGATAATCCATACCCATAACGGGGAACGGCTATGAGATTCTGAGGCGCGCGCTGTTTCGCCGGACTCTTCTAGGATTTCAGTTTCTGCCACACCCACATCATAGAGATAGGTGTGAGTTTTCATCGAAAACAGCAACGTCAGTATGTAGACCCCAATCAGAACGATCGCCACTGCACTCGACAGGTTTTGCATCGTGGCTTCTTCGATGCCTGTAGAAGTATATTCCACTGCGGTTGGAACTAAAATAGCAATCACCGCCAAGTTCATCGCCGAAGCGTTCAACCTCGCCACAATGGGCTGAAACTTTTGTTCTTTGTAGCGCAAGCCTCCCAGAAGCATTGATAAGCCCATAACTAACAGCAGGTTGCCGATAATCGAACCTGTGATGCTGGCTTTCACCACATCCAACAGTCCGGCTCTGAGGGCAACAATACCGATAATCAGTTCTGTGGCATTTCCGAAGGTGGCGTTCAGCAGTCCCCCCAAATTTGGGCCGAGGACGACAGCAATTTCTTCTGTGGCAATTCCCATCCAACCCGCTAAAGGAATAATTGCCACCGCAGAGATAATAAAAATAGGGGTCGAACCCCATTCTAAGAGATGGGCGGCAATGGAAATCGGAATGAAGATCAGTAGGACAGAAATAATTGTTTTGGCATTCAGCATTGGTATTGACTCGCCAATCAGGTCAGTTAACAGTTACACAGCAAAATTATCAACATACGGTCTTGATTAGCAGATTAACATGGAAATTGACCCCATGCAGGGGTATGAATAACCTTCTGATCTCTTAGCCAGCCCATACATAGAAGCAGAAGATCCGGAACAAAAAAGGTTTGTCCCCTCTTGAGGGCTGGGAGTTGTAACATACAATTTCTTAAGTATTAGGAAGAGTCTATGAAAAAGTAGGAATTTTCGGATATACGTTTACGAATGGTATAACTGTGATTTGATCATCGGGTACGCCGTATATTTGGCGACTAATTCAAAGGGAACCCAACGAATATGGTGTGTGAAGATATAGGTAATTCTGATTTTCTGTTCTGCTATAGTCATAACTGTAGGATCGGTAGCCTTTGCATCGGTGATTAGGTGTTTTGGAATTATACCTAACTCGGGCAGAATCTAGCAAAATCTGTTGTCAATCTGCTTAAATTGAACCGTTGCAGGACGATATAACAATACCAAAAAAGACGCTATTTTTGAATTGATGGATGCCTGATTATTCCTCAAATTTCACCTGAAATATACCTCCTGTATTGACTTATTGTTTAATGATGCGTCTAAACTCAAGCCAGCGTAACTAATCCGACAACGTTTTGATTTGGAAATCTTCAAAGCTGACTTGAAACCCTTCCCGTTCCGGTGAGGCGCACATTAGACCGACCTGGACTGTTTTCGCTTCAGTTAAATAAGCGAATCTCATCATCCTAAATTGTTCACCATCAAGGGAGTATTTGACCTCTACAGCACCTCCTTCACGTTTGAGTTTTAGCCACAATGAAGTCGGATTTTCTGGAAGAGCAACTACAGACCAATCAGAATAGTCCCGTGTGACAACTGTGCTAGCATATTGTAGGCTGTCTACAAACTCAATTCCGCATTTTAACCAAGTCAGATCATTCTCGCGAACCATTAACCCGGCTTGGTCGTATAGAACCTGATATTGTCCGGTTATTTTCACTTCAGCGATAAAATCACTGGTCATTTCTTGATAATAAAAGTGTCCGGTATCGCGAATAAATCCGTAATGGGTTTTGCGCCAGAAATCTGTTTTTAGTCCAGAGGTAACTGAAATAACTTGATCTTGCTCATTCCAGACAGGTGGCTCATTATACCATTTCATATTCCGATTAATTTTCCATCGATTATGGGTTAGGAACCATCATATCAGATAAAACAGTCAGCTTTACCCATGAAGGTTTGTAAATCTTTTCAGTATAGTTCTTGCAGTTGATCCTGTATTAATCTAGGATAGTCAATCCTGTTGTCAAGATAGCTCTAAAAGTTCATCATTTTAAAGTGTTCAAGTCTCACCAATTATCGAGGGTTCTATGTGGAGCCAAAGCTGAAATGTTTGTTAAATTTTACCATCAAAGAGGATAGGTATTCTATCCTGTAATAGTAGTAATATATTATTCTCTCTTCAAAAGCTTGGGTTAGCGTCTGATGACTGCATCAGCTTCTGTCTTGATTTGAGCGACATAACAATCACTTTGTAAGTTGTCAAGGCTAGATTCATTAACAAAATTTTCACCAATCTATAGCAAAAAAACCTAGGCTGAGTTCAACTGAAAACAGATAGAAATAAGCATCTGTTTATCAACTGAGTTGAACTCGACTCAAGCTTCTGTTTTGGCTATTGATGTGACGGTTTTGAGTTTCTAAACGTTACAGGACACAACAAGATGACCTCTACTTCAAACTTTCAATCTATGGCGGTTACGAATGCTGTCGAGAGTTCACACCCTTTAGAACATCAAAGTCTTCGTGATCCCGGACAATTTCAAACCTGTGATCCCCTACAAACAGCAACCGGAGTTTATATTGTTATTCACGGTCATTTCTATCAACCTCCTCGGGAAAATCCCTATATTAATACCGTTGAACGTCAATTGAGTGCTGATCCCTACCATGACTGGAACGAACGAATTTACCATGAATGTTATCGCCCCAATGCTTTAGCCAGAGTCTTAAACAATCAAGGAAAAGTGGTTGGGATCGTTAATAACTATGAGTATCTCAGCTTTAATATCGGCCCGACATTAATGAGTTGGCTAGAACGCTATGATATGCAAGTTTATCAGAGAATCATAGAAGCCGATCGCATCAGTTGTCAGCGCCTCAATGGACATGGAAATGCGATCGCCCAAGTTTATAACCATATTATTATGCCCCTCGCCAACGAACGAGATAAATACACTCAAATTCGTTGGGGAAAAGCAGACTTTCGTTCCCGGTTTGGGCGCGATCCCGAAGGAATGTGGTTAGCCGAAACTGCCATTGATTACGCCACCTTAGAAGCGTTAATTAATGAAGGGATTCGATTTACTATCCTTGCCCCTTCTCAAGCCCAACGCTGTCGTTTATTCGCCTCTGAAGACATCCCTGATCCCGAATGGATAGAGGTTAGCGAAGGTCAAATTGATCCCACTCGTCCCTATCGTTGTTATTTAAAAAATGAAGCCGGAGAAAAAGACACATCCCGTTATCTTGATATATTCTTCTATGATGGGCCGATTTCTGCGGATATGGGCTTTGATGATGTCCTCAGCAGTTCGGGACATTTAGCTGGACGACTCAGCCAAGCCGTTCACGGGGACGGGCGGCCAACCCAGGTGATCTCTGTGGCGACTGATGGAGAAACCTTTGTTGACATCCTCCCCGTCGTAAACAACGGGGATTCCCAGCAGAAGACTATTTCAAAATATCAAATATTGATAATTGAACAGCATTCTCTAGGTGGGTTGACGTTTCACGGGCTGCTGCTTCAATAACCGAAGTCTCACGCCTGCCTCCGCGTCCGTTTAGGCTCTCCGAAAGTCCTCCGGCGAGTAAAATATTTGAGGCGGCATTTCCATCACGATCATGTACTGTTCCACAATTTAAACAAGTCCACTCACGAACAGAAAGGTCTAATTTACCACCTTTAAAGCCGCAGCACGAACATTTTTGAGTTGTCGGTTCCCACCGACTTATTACTCTAAATTCTCGGCCATATTTTTCGGCTTTACCTTCAAGAAGGGTTCTAAACTGTCTCCACCCTAAATCACTAATTGCTTTGGAAAGCTTATGATTTTTGACCATTCCCGACACATTCAAATCTTCCAGAACAATCACTTGGTTTTCGATGATTATCCTGGTTGATAACTTGTGCAGAAAGTCTTTGCGGGTATCCTTCATTCGAGCGTAGAGTTTAGCTTTTCTAACCCTCGCTCGTTCGTATCGCTTAGAACCCTTCTGTTTTCGAGAAAGATTGCGGTTAAGTTTTCGCAGTCTTTTTATCCGTTTTTTCAGAGGCTTGGGAGCATCTATTCTCTCTCCTGAACTCAGAACCGCAAACGTTTTAATGCCCAAGTCTATTCCTATACTATTGGGAGACTTGGGCATTAATTGTTGATTAACCTCAATAACAAAGCTGAGGAAATAACGGTTTGCGGCATCTTTAATGACTGTAACTGAACTTGGTGAACTGGGTAGAGGTCTTGACCAAATTATCTTGAAATTTCCAATTTTGGCTAAAGATATTTTGTCTCCATCCAGTTTAAAGCCACCAACTCGAAACCTGGCTGACTGCTTGGCGTTTCGTTTCTTCAACTTAGGCAGTCTAACTTTTCTCCCAAGTCGCGTTCCCTTACACGACTTAAAAAAGTTTTGATAAGCCTGTTCTAGATCGTTCAAGGATTGTTGTAAAGGGATATTAGAAACTTCTGATAACCATTCCCGTTCTGCCGTTTTCTTCGCTTGGGTAATAAACTGCTTTTGGAGTTGAGCATTACTAGGCTTTTTTTGCCCAGTTTTGTACATTTCGATACAGT